>JAMQPJ010000542.1 GCA_023717585.1 Thermoanaerobaculia bacterium | reverse complement strand
ATTCCGGAGTCCGTGAAGATCGACGTCTCGGCGATGGAGATCCACGACTCGTTCCGCATCCAGGACCTCAAGCTCGGAGACAAGATCAAGGTCCTCGAGAAGGCCGACCGCGTGCTCGCGCACGTGGGCGTGCCGAAGGCCGAGGAGGTCGCAGCGCCCGCGGCCGAGGTCGCCGGTGCCGAGGGAGTCGTCGCGGAACCGGGCGCCGAGCCCGAGGTGATCAAGAAGGGCAAGAAGGAAGAGGAAGGCGCCGAACCCGCCGCGGCCGGAGCGGGAGCGAAGGCCGCTCCGAAGGCCGAGAAGAAGGAAAAGAAATAGGAACGGACGGGCTCGTCCTCGTGGTGGGACTCGGCAACCCCGGAGACCGGTATACCGGCACGCGGCACAACGTCGGCTTCGACGTCGTGCAGGCTTTTGCGGAGAAGGCCGCCGGCGGTCCGCCCCGTCTCGACCGGCTCGACTGCCGCGCGCTCACCGGGCGCGTGAAGGTGGGCGGCCGCCCCGTGATCGTGGCCCGGCCCCAGACCTACATGAACGCGTCGGGGGAGTCGGTGAAGGGCCTCACCGCGAAGTACGACGTCCCTCTCGACCGTCTCCTTCTCGTCTCCGACGACGCGGCGCTTCCCGTCGGGGCCGTCCGCCTCAGGCGGGCGGGCTCCTCGGGCGGGCAGAAGGGCCTCCAGTCCGTGATCGACTGCTTCGGGACGAACCTGATCCCGCGCCTGCGCCTCGGCGTGCGAGGCGAGAACTTCCAGCCGGGCGAGCCCCTCGACGCCTACGTGCTCTCGCGCTTCTCGAAGAAGGAACGCCCCGTCGTGGACGAGGCGATCGCGACGGCGGTGGACGCCCTCTCCGTCTTCGTGACCGAGGGAATCGACGCCGCCATGAACCGTTTCAACCGTTCGCCCGAGGAATCCGCCCCGGCGAGCTGAAACACAACCTTGGCTCGGCACCGGACCAGAGGTCCACAGCCGCGCCTCGCGACCGGCGCCAAGCCGGCGCGATCCAGAAGGAGGAGACCCCCGTGACCACCCCGAATCCGCAACGCCAGTACGACATGGTCCTGCTCGTCGTTCCCGAGAAGGACGAGGCGGGAGCCCAGGCCGTCGTCGAAGAGTTCCGCAAGCTCCTCGTCGACAACGGCGCGACGCTCGAGAAGGACGAGTCGATGGGCCGCCGCCGCCTCGCCTACGTCATCAAGAAGAGGACCGAGGCGACGTACCACAACTTTCTTTTCCGGGCGCCCGCCGCGTGCGTCGCCGAAGTGCAGCGCAAGATGCGCCTCTCGGAGAGCATCCTGCGTTTCCTCTCCGTCCGCATCGATGAAGAGGTCAAGCACGGGCAGAAGGTCGCGCGCAACACGAAGCCGCGCCGGCCCCGTCCCGAGGCGTTCGATGCGCCGTACTCCCCGCCCTCGCCCTCGCCCTCGCCCACCATCCCCCCGGCCGAACCGGCCGGCGACTCCCGCGAGTAAGCGGGAAGCACCAGGAGACGCACACCATGGCCGCTCCCATTCGCAAGCCCGTCAAGAAGAAGTTCTTCGTGCGCCGCAAGCGCGTCTGCAAGTTCACGGTCGAGAAGATCGGGTACATCGACTTCAAGGACGTGAAGCTGCTCGCGGGATTCGTCCCCGAGCGCGCCAAGATCCTGCCGCGCCGCATCAGCGGAACGTCCGCCTTCTACCAGCGCAAGCTGTCGACCGCCATCAAGCGCGCCCGTTACCTCGCGCTTCTTCCCTACGTCTCCGATTAGACGAGCCCTTGCCGTTCTGGGGGCGGCGCTCGCCGCTGCGCTGACCGCGGCGGCGCCTCCCTTCGGCCTCGTTCTGGCGCCGCATGCGGCCGCGCGCCTGGGCCGCGCGGCCCTCGAGTCGAAGCGCCTCGCGGCCGGGTTCCTCCTGCCGGCCCTGACGATTCCCATCGCGCTCGTCCTCGGCGCGCTCCTCGTGCCCGACGGCGCGGTCGTGGCCGCGGTGCTCGCGATCGCCCTCGTCGCCCTTCCGGCCGTGGGCCTTTTCGCGGCGGCGCGCGACCGCCGCAGGCGGGACCTGGTTCTCCTCGCCGTCTTCTCCCTTACGGGGATCGGGGGCCTCGCGGTGCTCCTCGGATCGGCCGTCGCGACGGGCCGCGATCCGGGCGCCGTCCTGGCCGGCCGGTGGGCCGCGCTCGTGCCCGAGATGCTGGCCAACTACCGTTCGAGCGGCTGGGGCGAGTCATCGGTCGCCACCGTCGCGCGCCTCTTCGAGTTCGGTCGGGTCCTGATCGAGGAGCAGCTGCCCGGGATCGTCCTCGCCGTCTCCATGATCCACGCGGCTCTCGTCGTCTACGGCTTCGCGCGCGGCGCCGGGCTCGCCGAGGCGGACTGGTCGGAGGCTTCCTTCAGCCTCTTTCGGACTCCGCTGGCGGCGGCCGTCGCTTTCGTGCCCGCCGGGCTTCTGGCGGCGGTTGCGGGGGCGGAGCTTCGCCGGCCGGCTGTCGATTTGCTCCTTCCGCTCGGCGTCTTGTTTTTTCTCAGGGGTCTCGCCATAATTCGCGCTCTTCTCGATCGGGGAAGAGCCGGCCTCCTGGGCCGGGCGCTTGTCTACCTGCTTGTCTTTCAGATGCCCTTCCCCCTCCTGCTCGCTCTCTCGGGCCTCCTCGACGAATTCGTCGACGTGAGGACGCGGCTCGAAAAGAAAGGGGCCGACGACGGTCCGGCGGGTCCGGACATTCCCGGCGGCTTCTGACCGGCACATCACCGGAAACCCGATGCAACTTGAGGAGCTCGCGATGAAATTGGTCCTGACCGACGACGTGAAAGGGCTGGGGCACCGGGGGGACGTCGTGAACGTCGCCGAGGGCTACGGCCGGAACTTCCTGCTTCCCAAGGCGCTCGCGTATCCCGCCACCGCAGGCAACGTGAAGCGGCTGGAGCAGGAAAAGAAGCGTTACGATGCGCGCACCGAGCACGAGAAGGACCAGGCCGCGGCCGTCGCGAAGTCCATCGAGGGCACGAAAATCGTCCTCCACAAGAAGTCGGGCGAGAACGACTCGCTCTACGGCTCCGTGACCTCGTCCGAAGTCGCGGACGCGCTGGAGGCCAAGGGCATCACGGTCGACAAGCGGAGAATCGACCTCGAGGAGCCCATCAAGCGGCTCGGAACGCACACGGTGCGCGTGAAGCTACACCGCGACGTGACCGTGGGCCTCACCGTCGAGGTTCTCCCGGTCGTCGCCTGACCCGGCTGCCGGCTGCGTTTCGTCCATGAGGCCGCGCCGCGTCAGAGTCTGGCGGTGGGTGCTCGGCATCGCCGTCTTTCTTTGCGCCACGGCGGCGTGGACGGTCCCGGTCTCGGCGGACGGCCTCGCCGCGCTCCGAACGTCGCTGACTCTCCTCTTCACGGGCTCGTTCCGGCTCCCGCCGCCGCCGCCCGGGGCGTGGATCGACCCCGTGATGTTCAGGACTCTTCCCGGAGGAGCGCCTGGTCTCGATTTCGGGTATCCACCTCTCGGCTTCTTCGCGCGCGTGGCGCTTCTCGCCCCCGTCGGCCTCGTGCCGCCGGGGCTCCTTCGCGGGCGGGCGGCGGACGCCGTCCTCCAGCTCCTCCCCGTGCTGCTCACCGCGCTCGCGGTCGTGCCTCTCTCGCGCCTTGCCCGCCTTGCCGGGTGCTCTCGCCGGGGGGCGCCGATGCTCGCGTCGGCTCTCCTGCTCGCGACTTTTCTCGGGCCGCTGGGCCGGCTCGATTTTCAGGAGCCGTTCGTCGTGCTTCTGTCGGTCTGGTCCCTCGAGCGGGCCCTCGTGGCGCGCCGGCTGGAGGGTGTGCGCCGGCTGAAGGCACTGGCGCTGGGGGGCGGCCTGGTCGGGCTCGCGCTGCTCGCGAAGCCGACGGCGTTCGTGCTCGTCCCGGCTCTCCTTCTCGCCGTCTGGAGGCCGATTCGGAGGAAAGTCCGGGCGTGGGACTTCGCGGCCCTCGCCGCGGGAATGCTCCCGGGCCTCTGCGCTTTCTTCGTGCTGAACAGCGTTCGCTTCGGGAGCCCGCTCGACTTCGGGTATCGGTTCGGATATCAGCCGCCCGGGAGCGAACCCCTTCCGCTTTTCTGGACCGCGTTGCGCCTCACCGTGCTTCCGAACCGCGGTGTGCTCTGGTTCGCGCCGCTTCTCCTTCTCGCTCTCTTCGTGCCTTTCAGGAACCGGCTCGCCGAGCCGCTGCGGGTCGACTGCGCGGCTGCTCTTGTGGCTTCGAGCGGCTTTTTCGCGGCGAATCTCTGGTGGTGGGCGTGGGAAGGGGGATTCGGCTGGGGCCCGCGCCTCCTCGCGCCCGCCGTCGCGCTCTTCATCCCCTGGCTCGGCGGTCGGGGGTCCTCCTGGCGCCGTGCCGCGCTGGCGCTGACGGCCTTCGGATTCGCGCTCAACTTGCCCGCGTATCTGCTCCACGAGGGCCGGATCTACGAGTTTGCCGCGCTGGGGGCCTCTCCCGGCGCTCCGGTCGGCCCCATGCTGGCGCTCCACCGGACTCGCTCGGGCGCCGGAGATCTCCATCCGCTTCAGCGCGTCCACTACGTTCCGATGGCCGCGTCGTGGATCCAGGGGCCGAGGATCCTCTTCAAGCTCGTCGAGCTCGGCAGCCGAAAGGAGACGGGGGACGTCGCGGGCGGCGCGAGGCTGGATTCTCTCGTCCTCCGCCTCCTGCTCGGGAAGCCGGTGTTTCCGGCGGTCGCGGGTGTAGGGCGTGTTCTTCTCGACGACGCCGAAATCGCGGCGGACGTCGAGCCGCCGCGCGCGCTGGCGTTCGCGAGGGAAGCGATCGAATACGGGGGTCCGCCGGTGGACGCGAGGGCTTTCGTGTCGATGCTGCTTCTGCGAGACGGCCGGGCCGCCGAGGCGGCGCGCATTTGCCGCGAGGCTCTCGCTCTGGATCCCGGCCGCGCCGACGTCCGCTCGAACCTCGCGCTTGCGGAGAAAATGCTGGAGAAGGCCGGAGGCCCGCGTCCGCCGGGCTGATCCCGTCGCGCGAATCGGGGCCCGCCCCTCTCTTGTCGTCCCTTACAATCGCGACACGTTCGCATGACGATCGCGCCGGGCACGCGTCTGGGACCTTACGAGGTCATCTCCGCGCTCGGGGCGGGCGGAATGGGGGAGGTCTACCGGGCAAGGGACCCGCGCCTCAACCGCGAGGTCGCGCTAAAGGTACTGCCGCAAGATTTCTTAGAAGGTGAAGAACGAAAAGAGCGATTCGAGAGGGAGGCGCAGCTCCTCGCATCGCTCAACCATCCCGGAATCGCCGCCATCTACTCATTCGAAGAGACGGGGAGTCGGCACATTCTCGTCATGGAGCTGCTCGAGGGCGAGACGCTCCGCGCGCGCCTCGCGGGTGGCGCTCTGCCTTTGCGCAAGGCGGTGGAGTTCGCCGTGCAGATCGCCCGCGGCCTCGCGGCCGCGCACGAGAAGGGCGTCGTCCACAGGGACCTCAAGCCCGAGAACCTCTGGGTGACGAAGGACGGCCGGGTCAAGATCCTCGACTTCGGCCTTGCGAAGGTCGTCGGGTCCGGCGCCGGCGCGGGCGGGACGAACCTTCCGACGATGTCGAAGGGCACGGAGCCCGGAGCCGTTCTCGGGACGCTCGGGCGACATGTACCCGAGCAGCTCCGCGGCCTCCCTGCGGACCACCGGACGGACATCTTCAGCTTCGGCGCCGTCCTCTACGAGATGCTCTCGGGCCGCAAGGCGTTCCGCGGCGACACCGCGGCCGACACCGTGTCGGCAATCCTCAAAGAAGAGCCGCCGGACCTCTCGGCGACGAACCGGACGATTCCCCCCGCGCTCGAGCGCATCGTGCGGCATTGTCTCGAGAAGAGCCCGGACGAGCGGGCCCACTCCGCGCACGACCTCGCGTTCGACCTCGAGTCCTTCTCCACGGCATCTTCGGATTCGGCGGGGCCGCGGAAAGCCGTCACGATCCGCCGGCCCTCCGCTCGGACGCTCGCCGTCGCCGCCGCGTGCCTCGTGGCCGGGTCGCTGGGTGCGCACCTGTTCTGGAAGAAGCCAGCGCCGGCGCCGCCGACGTTCCACCGGCTCACGTTCCGGCGCGGGAACGTCCTGAGGGCTCGCTTCGCCCCGGACGGACGGACGATCGTCTACGGCGCCGCGTGGGGCGGAGCTTCTTCGGAGGTCTTCACGGTGAGGACCGAGGGCCCCGAATCCCGCCCCCTCGGTCTTCCGAACGCTACGGTGGCGGCGGTCTCCTCCTCAGGCGAGCTCGCGATTCTTTCGCACGAGGGCATGAAGGACGCCACCGGTTGGGGCACGCTCTCGCGGGTGCCGCTCTCGGGCGGGGCGCCGCGCCCTCTCCTCGAGGAGATCTCGGATGCGGACTGGACGCCGGACGGCAAGGAGCTCGCGGTCATCCGGAACCAGGAGATCGGGGGGCGGCGCATCGAGCTGCCGGCAGGGAAGGTCCTCTACGAAACGCCGAAGAGGTTGACGGCGCTCCGAGTCTCGCCCGACGGCTCGAACGTGGCGTTCTTCGAGGCTGACGATCAGGGGATGCTGCTGCGAGTCGTCGACCGGTCCGGGAAGGTCCGGACGCTCGCGGGGCCGATGGCGTCCTCCTCCGGCCGCTTCGCGTGGAGCCCGTCGGGCCGCGAGGTCGTGTACTTCGGGGGCCGGGACCGGCAGGATGCGGCGCTCCGCGCCGTGGATCTCGGAGGCCGGATCCGCACGCTCTACCGGTCGACGGGCTTCCTGTTCGTCCACGACATCTTTCCTGACGGCCGGATGCTGATCGAGCACGCGGCGAGTCTCCGTGGCCTCATGTTCGCCCGCACCGCTGGCGGGGCCGAGACTGAGCTGGGATGGTTCGACGGCTCGGATGTCCGCGCGGTGGCGAACGGAGGGAGCGCCATCCTGTTCAACGAGATCGGCGAGGCCATTGGAGGCCGGCCGCAGGCGTTCTTCCGGAGGACCGACGGCTCTCCCGCCGTGCGTCTCGCGGACGGGGAGGCTCTCGCGCTCTCGCGGGACGGGTCGCGCGTTCTCCTGCGGACCGGGGACGGCCTGACGCTTGCGCCGGTCGGCGCCGGCACGGCGACCCCGGTCCCGCTCGGACCCGTCGCCGAGGTGGCGAGCGCGTCGTTCTTCCCCGACGGAAAGCGGATCCTGATCCACGGCTCCGAGAAAGGGAAGCGTCCCCGGGTCTGGATCGCGGAGCTGCCCGCGCCCCCGCGCGCGATCTCGCCGGAGAACACGAGCGGGTCCGCGAACCTGATGTCGCCCGACGGGCGCTCGGTCGTGGCGTGGGCCGCCGAGACGTCCGTCCTCTCGATCCTGACGATCGACGGGGGCGCGATCCGGAAACTCCCGGGCACCGAGTACGACGACCCTCTGGGATGGACGGCCGACAGCCGGGCTCTCTACGCCCGCCGCAACCCGGGCCAGGGCCGCCAGATCTACACGGTCGACGTGGCAACTCTCGCGCGCAAGCCGTGGAAGGAACTCTCGCCTCCCGACCCGGCGAGCGTTTCGTACCTGCCGCAGGTCGTCTTTCCGTCGGACGGCTCCGCGTACGCTTACACGTACAGGCGCGTGCTCACGTCGGACCTGTACGTCGTGGAAGGCCTGAAGTGACGCTCAGCCCGGTGGGCCGCCTTCTTTTGGGGCCTTCGGGAGCGGGGCGGCGAGCTTCGGCGCGTCCGTGAGCGTGATTTCGTCGCCCTTCGTCTCGCCGCGCTTCGGGGAGTACATCGCGCGCTGGAGGTACTGCGGCAGGCTCGCGACCGCATGCGGCTGGTCGCCGCACAAGTCCGTCGGCTGCGTGCCGTTCGCAAATGCCATCAGGACGACCCGGGCGCAGGACGGCGTCGCCCGATAGCCGGTGGATTCGTCCACGGGGACGAGGACCACGCCCTGCGGCGCCTCGAAGTCCTCGGTCTCCGTCACGAGGCCGGCCTCCTTCATCTTCTCGACGATGCGCACGAAGATCGGAAGCGCCACATCGGCGCCCGCGGACTTCGGCCCGAGCGTTTTCTTCGTGTCGTGGCCGACCCACACCGCGATCGTGTGCCGCGGCGTCATCCCCACGAACCAGGCGTCCGTGAAGTCGTTCGTCGTGCCCGTCTTGCCCGCGAGAGGGAGCTTCAGCCGCGCGGCCGAAGCCGCCGTGCCGCGGGCCACGACGCCCTTCATCATGTTCAGGAGGACGTAGGCCGACGCGGGCGAGGTCGCTTCCCTGGGATCCGGCGAGTTCTGTTCGAGGGTCACGCCGTCCGCGTTGCGGATGCGCTCGACGAAGTACGGCTTGTACGTGACCCCGCCGTTCGCGATCGCCGAGTAGGCTTGCGCCATCTCGAGGGGGGTCACCTCGAAAGAGCCGAGGGCCAGCGACGGGTACGCGAGGAGCGTCTGGCGGACCCCGAGGCGGCGCGCCGTTTCGATCACCCTCCTCGTTCCGACGAGGAGGTCGACGCGCACGGTCGGGACGTTCAGGGAGTGTTCGAGGGCGTACTGATACGTCACGACTCCGAGATACTTCCGTTCGTAGTTCTGGGGCTCCCACGGCGGCTGCTTCGGGTCGATGACGATCGAGAGCGGCGCGTCGAGCACCGTGTCCGCCGGCGTGAAGCCCTGCTCGACGGCCGCCAGGTAGACGACGGGCTTGAAGGCGGAGCCCACCTGCCTCAGGGCCTGCACGGCGCGGTCGAACTTCGAGCGGTTGAAGTCGTATCCGCCGGTGAGCGCGCGCACCGCGCCGGTTCCGTTTTCGAGGATGACGACCGCGCCTTCGACGTGCGGGTCCTGCGCGACCAGCGTCTCTTCCTTTCCGGCGTCGTTCAGCGAGGTCTCGATCTGGATGACGTCTCCGCGCGCGACGGCCCGGGCGGGGTTTTCGGCGCGCGTCCACCGGAAAGCCGCCGCCGGAACCGTGAACCGCCTCGTGCCGACGCGCACCTCGGCGCTCGTCCGGGACGCCTGAAGGACGACCGCCGTGAGGGTGTCGGATGGGGGGACGCCCTCCGCCCACGAGGGGTCACGGTATTTTTCGGGGTCGATCCCCTCGGAGACGAGGTTACGGGGTTTCCGGAAGCCCGAGCGGCGGTCGATCCGACGCAGGCCGCGGCGGAGCGCCTCTTCCGCCCCCGTCTCGAGCCGTGGGTCGCGCGTCGTGTCGACCCTGAGGCCTTC
>JAMQPJ010000531.1 GCA_023717585.1 Thermoanaerobaculia bacterium | reverse complement strand
CGGAGGAGGGATTTCCGAGAAAGGCGAAGAGGGCGATTCGGCAGCCGTGCGCGCGCCGAGTGGGACCGCAAGCGCCGTGGGCGTCATGGACATCGTGGATGTCGGCGCCGGCGAAGGAGAGCTGCTCGCCGCGGCCGACGAGGCTCTGAGCGCGTGGGGCATCCGCGACGGATTCCGCCTCGTGGGCATCGAGCGTTCCGCCGCGCGCCGGAGCAGCGCCGCCGAGAAGTGCCCCGGCGCTGCCTGGCTCTCCTCACTCGAAGAAATCCCCTCTTCTTCTCTCAACGGTCTTGTCGTCTGCTACGAGTTGTTCGATGCGCTGCCGGTGAGGGCGCTCTTCTTCGATGGTGAGGATCTGCGGGAGCGCGTCGTCACGCTGGGGCCGGGCGGCGAAGGCTTCGCGTGGGACGTGGCGCCCTGCGCCGATGGAGTGGAGCTGCTCGAGCGGCTCCGCGCCAGGGGTCTTCACCTTCTAAGAAATCAGAAGCTTGAAATCTGTCCTGTGCTGCCGGACTTCGCGAAGGCGTTGGGTGAGCGTCTCTCTCGAGGACTTCTGCTCGTCTTCGACTACGGGGCGCCCGCACGCGCTCTCTATTCGTCGGCCCGCCCGAACGGGACCCTCGAGGCGTTTCACGCTCATCGGGTCACGCGCGACGTCCTCGTGGAGCCCGGTGAACGGGACATCACGGCCTGGGTGGACTTCACCGAGCTTCACGAGGCGTTCGCTGCTCTCGGCCTCGACGTGGCCGGGCCGGTGAGTCAGGCGCGCGTCCTCTCCTCGGCCGGCATCGGGGTCGAGCTCGAGGACGTGTCGGGGGAGCCTCTCCCCGCTCAGAGCGCCGCCGACCGCAACGCGATCGCGCGTCTCATCGCGCCCGGCGGGATGGGCGAGTCGATCCGCGTCCTGCTGGCCTCCCGCGGCTCAGCGGTGAGGGACGTTCTTCTCTCCTGGCCTCGTCTAGTGCAATCGCATCGATTGACTTAGAACGGACCCGGAAAGAGAATCGCCGCGGCCGTCGAAAGAGGGTTTCGGAACGGTCCCGCGAGGAGTGTGCGTCAGAATGCCGTCCATGGCGAACTACCTGCCGATTCTGTACTTCGCGGTCATGGCGGCGCTGCTCCCGGTGGCCGCGATCGGCCTGTTGTCGTTCGTCAGGCCCTCCAAGCCCACACCGACGAAACTCTCGCCTTACGAATGCGGCATCGCGGCGCCGACGGAAGCGTTCGATCACCGGTTTTCCGTGCGCTATTACCTCATCGCGGTGCTCTTCGTGGTCTTCGACGTGGAGACGATCTTTCTCTTCCCGTGGGCGGTCATGTATCACCGGTTGATGCTCTTCGGGCTCATCGAGATGCTGGTCTTCCTCCTCATTCTCGTGGTCGGTTACGTTTATGCGTGGAGACGGGGGGCACTCACGTGGGCGTGATGGAGAATTCGCTTCCCGACAATGTCCTCACGACGACGCTCGACGGGGTCGTCAACTGGGCGCGCAAGAACTCGATCTGGCCGATGCAGTTCGGCCTCGCGTGCTGCGCGATCGAGATGATGGCCGTCGTGGACAGCCGGCACGATCTCTCGCGCTTCGGCGCCGAGGTCTTCCGGGGCTCCCCGCGGCAGTGCGACCTGATGCTCGTCGCGGGGACGGTGACCGAGAAGATGGCCCCCATCATCAAGCGCCTCTACGACCAGATGCCCGAGCCGAAGTGGGTCATCGCGATGGGCTCGTGCGCCATGTGCGGCGGCCCGTATCGCAGCTACGCGGTGACGCAGGGAGTGGATCGCATCGTGCCGGTGGACGTCTACATTCCCGGCTGCCCGCCGAGGCCCGAGGCGCTCCTGTACGGGCTCATGGAGCTCCAGAAGAAGATCGAGAAGATGCGCGTCCTGAGGCACGTCTCGTGACGAGCGAGAAGACGAGAGAGAAGACGAACGTGACGGAGCGCGCGCGTGGCTGACGAGACGCCGAAGGCCGACGAAAAGCCCAAGGCCGACGAAAAGGCGAAGGCCGACGAAAAACCGACGGAAGCTGCCGCGCCCGGCGCGGCCCCGCCCAAGCCCGCCCCGCCTCCCGCCGCCGCAGCCGCCGCGAAGAAAGGCCCTGTCGCCACCGACGCTTCCCAGAAGCCGCTCGTGCTCGGCCTCGCGGGCGCCGTTCCGGGCGCCGTGCTTTCGGCGAAGGAATTCGTCGGTGAGACCACCGTGGACGTGGCGCTGGACAAGATTCTCGACGCCTGCCGCCACCTCAAGAACGAGTCGTTCACGTATCTCGTCGATCTCACCGCCGTCGACTGGAAGGACCGCCAGCCCCGGTTCGACGTCGTCTATTACCTGCATTCATTTCGTCGAGACAACGAGCGGATCCGGCTGAAGGTGAAGGTCGCCGAGGGCGAAGCCTGCCCGTCCGCCACGGCGGTCTTCGAGACCTCGAACTGGATGGAGCGCGAGGTCTTCGATCTCTTCGGCATCACGTTCGCGAACCATCCGGACCTCCGCCGCATCCTCACGTGGGAAGGCTTCAACGGCCATCCGCTCCGGAAGGACTTCCCCGTCGAGGGAATCGACACGGGGGCCGCGATCTATCCCGACCGGTATCCCGATGGCGGCGGCCCCGCGTCGGACGATCCGAACAGGAAGACGCTGTCGTGAACGCGCCCGCGGAAACCGCCGGGCCCGCGCTCGAGCCGCCGGACGATCACACGATGCTCGGACTTCGGGAGATGGAGCTGAATTTCGGGCCGCAGCATCCGTCCACGCACGGCGTCCTGCGCATCATCCTGAAGGTCGACGGCGAGCGCATCGTTTCCGCGCGTCCCGAGATCGGATACCTGCACCGCGGCACCGAGAAGCTCTTCGAGACCGAGACGTATCCGATGGTCATTCCGCACACGGACCGGCTGGATTACGTCGCGGCTGCCACGAACAACCACGCGTACTGCCTGACTGTCGAGAAGCTTCTGGGTCTCGAAATACCCAAGAAGGCCCAGTACATCCGCGTGCTCCTCGACGAGCTGCAGCGCATCTCGTCGCACCTCCTGTGGCTGGCGACGGCCGGGATCGACCTCGGCGCGATGACGCCGTTCTTCTACACCTTCCGCGAGCGCGAAGTGATCCTCGACCTGTTCGAGGAGTTCTGCGGCGCGCGGCTGACGCTCCACTGCATGCGGATCGGGGGCCTCCTCGAGGATCTCACGCCCGGCTGGGTCCAGAAGGTCCGCGACTTCGCGTTGCCCTTCGACAAGCGCGTCGACGAATACGAGGAGCTCCTGACGGAGAATCGCATCTGGAAGAAGCGCACGATCGACGTCGGCATCCTGAACGCCGAGCGGTGCGTGGAAATGGGCGTCACGGGCCCGCCGCTTCGGGCCGCAGGTGTCAAGTGGGACATCCGGCGCGCCATCCCGTACGAGTGCTATCCGGAGCTGGACTTCGAGATTCCGGTCTATCAAAACGCCGACACGTACGACCGGTACCTCGTGAGGATGGCCGAGCTCCGGCAGAGCCGGCGCATCGTGCTCCAGTGCTGCGACTGGCTGGAGAAGAACCCCGAGGGGCCGATCCGCGGCAAGACGCCGCGCGTGATCAAGCCGGCCGTGGGCGAGGCGTACGCCGCGGTCGAGGCGCCGAAGGGCGAGCTCGGCTTCTACTGTGTCTCGAACGGGACGAACAAGCCGTATCGCCTCCACGTGCGGCCGCCCAGTTTCATCAATCTCCAGGCGCTCCCCGAAATGGCGAAAGGTCACCTCGTATCGGACCTCGTCGCGATCATCGGCACGATCGACATCGTCTTGGGTGAGGTAGATCGATAGCCATGGAAATCTCCCCGAGCCTCCTGAACAACGTTCTCATTCCCGTCGTGAAGGCGCTCGTGATCGTCAACGTCATGGCGATCATGTCCGGCGTCCTCACGATCATCGAGAGGCGGTCCCTCGCGTTTCTCCAGGTCCGCAAGGGGCCGAACCGGGTCGGCTGGGAAGGCTCGCTCCAGTGGGTCGCCGACACGGTCAAGCTCCTGTTCAAGGAAGACGTCGTTCCGGCGAAGGCCGAGCATCTGATCCACTTCCTCGCGCCCGTGCTCGTCGTCGTCCCCGCCCTCACGGTTTTCGCCGTGATCCCCTGGGGGCCCGAGTTCACGTTCCGCGTGCCCGGCCTCGGAAAGATCACGACGGGCGCCTACGCCACCGACCTGAACGTGGGGCTCCTTTTCATCCTCGCCGTCACCTCGATCGGGATCTACGGAATCATCCTGGCCGGCTGGGCCTCGAACTCGAAGTACGCGCTCCTCGGGGGGCTGCGCTCGGCGGCGCAGCTCATCAGCTACGAGGTACCGATGGGCTTCGCGGTCGTGTCCGTGATCCTCATGTCCCGCTCCCTCTCGCTCGTCGAGATCATCGAGGCGCAGCGACGAATGCACCTCTGGTTCGTCTTCCCGGGACTCGTCGCGTTCTTTCTCTACTTCCTCTCGGGAGTCGCAGAAACGAACCGCGTGCCCTTCGACCTGCCCGAAGCCGAGAGCGAGCTCGTCGCCGGATTCCACACCGAGTACTCGGGCATCAAGTGGTCGTTCTTCTTCCTCGGCGAGTACGCGAACATGGTGACGGTTTCGGCCATCGCGACGACGCTCTTTTTCGGAGGATGGCTGCGACCCTTCCCGAGCGTCTCGGCGCTCTCGTTTCTCGACCTGATCCCGGGAATCGTGTGGTTTCTCGGCAAGATCTTCGTCTTCATGCTCGTCTACATCTGGTTCCGCGGCACGTTTCCGCGTTACCGCTTCGACCAGCTCATGGACCTTGGCTGGAAGACGCTCATTCCGCTCTCTCTCGTGAACGTCGTCGTCATC
>JAMQPJ010000528.1 GCA_023717585.1 Thermoanaerobaculia bacterium | reverse complement strand
GCTCGACCTGGGCGCAATCGTCGAGGGCTACTACGCGGACGCCGCCCGCTCGATCGTGCTCGAGCCGGCGCCGGTTCCGGTGCGGGAGTTGCTCGACACGACGCACGCCGCTCTCCTCGCGGGCATCGGGGCCGTCGTCGTCGGCGGGCGCATCGGCGACATCGGGGCGGCCGTCGAAGCGGTTGCCAGGCAGGGGAAGTTCGGCGTCGTTCGCGAATTCGTGGGCCACGGCATCGGAACGGCGCTCCACGAGGAGCCGCAGGTTCCGAATTACGGCCCGGCGGGCAGGCGGGAGATCATCCGGGAGGGCATGGCGCTCGCCATCGAGCCGATGTTCAACCTCGGCGCCGCGGCGGTCACGACCGACCCCGACGGATGGACCGTGCGCACGAAGGACGGCTGCGCGTCGGCGCATTTCGAGCACACGGTGGTGGCGACGGCCAGGGGGCCGGTCGTCCTCGGGTTCGGGCGATTCACGGCCGGTTCGGCGCAGACGGGCGCCCCCGGTCTTCACGAATATCCGCTTCCGGTCGCGGTTTGACGGCAGCGAGACAGAAGGTTTATGTCGAAGGAAGACGCCATCGAAGTGACCGCAACGGTGATCGAGCCGCTGCCGAACGCGATGTTCAAGGTCGAACTGGAAAACAAACATCAGGTGCTCGCACACATCTCCGGAAAGATGCGGAAACACTTCATCCGCATCCTGCCGGGAGACAAGGTCCTCGTCGAGCTCTCGCCGTACGACCTGACCCGCGGGCGCATCATCTACCGGTACAAGTGAATCGAGGCCTCGCATGAAAGTCCGCACGTCCGTCAAGAAAATCTGCAGCAAGTGCAAGGTGATTCGCCGCGCCGGCGTGGTGCGGGTCATCTGCGAGAACGTCAAGCACAAACAGCGTCAGGGCTGAAGAGGGATTTGCAATGGCTCGTATCGCAGGTATCGACCTTCCCCCGAACAAGCGCGTCGAAATCGGCCTGACCTACATCTTCGGGATCGGCCGCCCGAGCTCCGGAAAGATCCTGGAGACCGCGAAGGTCGACCGGAACACGCGCGTCAAGGATCTCTCCGAGGACGAGGTTTCCCGGATCCGCAGGACGATTCAGGACCACTACGAGGTCGAGGGCGATCTCCGCAAGGAGACCTCCCAGGACATCAAGCGGCTCATGGAAATCGGCTGCTATCGCGGCGTCCGGCACCGCCGGAACCTCCCCGTCCGCGGTCAGCGCACCCACACGAACGCCCGCACGCGGAAGGGGCCCCGCAAGGGCGCCGTGGCCGGGAAGAAGAAGGCGACGAAAAAGTAGGTAAATGATGGCAACACCAACTGACGCCTCCGCGACCGCCAAGCCCGCAGCGAAGGGCAAGAAAAAGGGTCCCAAGAAGGACAAGAAGAACATCCCGCACGCGCTCGCGACGGTGCAGGCGTCCTTCAACAACACGATCGTCTCGATCACGGACCAGCAGGGCAACGTCCTGGCCTGGTCCTCGGCCGGGCGCATCGGGTTCAAGGGCTCGCGCAAGGGCACACCGTTCGCCGCGCAGCTCGCTGCCGGCAACGCCGCGCAGATCGCCCAGGAGAGCGGCGTGCGCTCGCTGGACGTCCGCGTGAACGGCCCGGGCGCCGGCCGGGAGAGCGCGATCCGCGCCCTCGCGGCCGCGGGCATCGACCTCCGGTCCATCAAGGACGCCACACCCATTCCGCACAACGGCTGCCGGCCGCGCAAGCGGCGGCGCGTGGAAGAGTCTGATTCGGGTTATGATCCGGTTTGCGCACGGCCGTTTTTTCTTCGAGTGTGAAGAGGGCGGCCGCAGCGCCGGCGCCATGCGGCTCCGGCCGCGCATCGTGGGGGGAGTTGCCCCTCTTACCTTCTAAGAAAACCCCGGGTTCTTCTCTTTTCCCCGGGATTTCTCGTCCGTAAACCGAGCTCTCCGACTCCGGGCCGGGACGAAGGACGTTAACTAATGACGGAGGCGGACGGAGGCATCACTTCCCGTGGCTCGTTATCGTGAATCGGTCTGCCGGCTGTGCCGGCGCGAAGCAATGAAGCTGTTCCTCAAGGGGGACCGCTGTTTCACCAACAAGTGCGCGATCGAGCGGCGCAATTTTCCGCCCGGCCAGCACGGCAAGCGCCGCTCCAAGATCCTCGGCTACGGCATCCAGCTTCGTGAGAAGCAGAAGCTGAAGAGGTTCTACGGGGTGCTCGAGGGCCAGTTCCGGCTCACGTTCGAGGCCGCCGAGCGCATGCGCGGCGTCACGGGCGAGAACCTCCTTTCGCTCCTCGAGCGCCGCCTCGACAACGTCGTCCACCGCCTCGGATTCTCCGGCTCGCGCGCCCAGGCGCGCCAGCTCGTCCGTCACGGGCACGTCCGCGTGAACGGCAAGAAGGTAAACGTGCCGAGCTACGTCGTCGGCACGGGAGCGCTGGTCTCGGTCAAGGAAAAGAGCAAGGCGAACCCGCTCATCGCCGGCGCCGTCGAAACGGCGAAGGGCCGCGGGATTCCGGCGTGGCTCGAGCTGAACGCGGCCGAGTTCCAGGGCAAGGTCGTCACGCTTCCGAAGCGGGAAGACGTCGCGCTGCAGGTCAACGAGAAGCTCATCGTCGAGCTGTACTCGAAGTAATTCCGTCACGAACGCTCCCGCGCGCGCCGCTCAGCGGATAAGTCGCAGGGACAGGAGAAGCACATGTTGTGGAAGGGTTTTCAGCGTCCGAACCGTCTCGAGGTCGATGAAGAGAAGGGCAACTACGGTCGCTTCACCGCGCAGCCGCTCGAGCGAGGCTGGGGCACGACGGTCGGCAACGCACTCCGGCGCGTTCTTCTCTCGTCGATCGAGGGAGCCGCGGTCACCGCGGTGAAGATCGAGGGCGTGGAGCACGAGTTCACGGCCGTCCCGGGCGTCGTCGAAGACGTCACGGACATCATCCTCAATCTCAAGGGCCTCGCGATCCGTCTGCACGAAGACGGCCCGCGGGCGCTCACGCTCGACGTCAAGACGAAGGGCGGCGTGACGGCCGACGCCTTCGAGGACGACGCGCAGCTCGAAATTCTCAATCCCGACGCGCCCGTCGCGACGCTGGCCGACGGAGGCCGCCTGCGGCTGGAGGCCACGGTCAGCAAGGGCCGCGGCTACGTGCCGGCCGACCGCAATTTCGATCCGGAAGCTCCGATCGGCACGATTCCGCTGGATTCGGCGCATTCGCCGGTCCGCCGCGTGAACTACCACGTCGAGGCGGCCCGCGTCGGCCAGGCGACGGACTACGACAAGCTCGTCATCGAGGTCTGGACGAACGGCACGATTACCCCGCGCGACGCCGTGGGCGTTGCCGCGGTCCTCATCCGCGAGCACCTCGCGATCTTCGTGAACGTCGAGACGGACGAGGCGGCCCAGGCGGCCGGAGCCGAGATGCCGCAGAGCGAGCTCGACGCCCTTCTCGACACGAACGTCGAGGAGCTCGAGCTTTCCGTGCGCAGCGCGAATTGCCTGAAGAACGCCGGCATCCGCACGCTTCGCGAGCTGGTCCAGAAGACCGAGAAGGACATGCTCGAAACGAAGAACTTCGGGCGAAAGAGCCTGAACGAGATCAAGGACATCCTGCGCGACAAGGGCCTCGCCTTCGGCATGAAGCTCGAGTCTCCGGCAAGCGCGGGTCGCTGAGGAATCCATGCAGCACAATCGAGCGGGCCGCAAGCTTGGTCGGACGACCGCGCATCGCAAGTCGCTCTTCAGGAACCAGCTTTCGTCCCTCATCACCCACGAGCGGATCCAGACGACGCTGCCGAAGGCGAAAGACCTTCGGCCGCTGATCGAGAAGATGGTCACCCTCGGGAAGCGGGGCGGCCTCCACGCGCGCCGTCTCGCCCTGAAGACCATTCCGGAGGCCACGACCGTCAAGAAGCTCTTCGAGGAGATCGCGCCGCGCTTCCAGTCGCGCGCGGGCGGCTACACCCGCATCCTGAAGCTCGGACGGCGTCCGGGCGACGGCGCCGAGATGGCGATCCTCGAGTTCATCGACTTCGACTGGGCGCACCGCCAGGCGGCGAAGAAGGTCGCGGCGAAGGCCGCCGAGGAGAAGAAGGCGTCTCTTCTCGAGAGGGCCAAGAAGCTCGTCTCCGGCAAGAGCGACGCCGACAAGGCCACGGAGAAGAAGGCCGAGGGCGCCGAAGCGGAAGCCGCGACCGAGAAGAGCGAAAAGAAGACAAAGGCTCCCGTCGAGAGGAAGAAGGGTTACACCGCGCCGAAGGGGCCGAAGGGCTCCGGACCGAGGGGCGGCGGCTCCCACGGCGGGGGCAAGATCAAGACCGGTTAGGAATCACCCGAGCGCTTTTTCGATCTCCTGGATGAGGACCTTCGTCGAGAAGGGCTTCGTGAGGTAGCTGGACGCCCCGAGCCGGAGGCCGAGGTCGCGCTCCGACGGCAGCGTGCGAGCCGTGAGCATCACGATCGGCAGGCGGGACGTCGCGGGGTTTTCCTTCAGGATGCGGCAGACGTCGAAGCCCGTGAGGCCGGGCGAGAGGGACACGTCGAGGAGCACGAGATCGGGCGCTTCCTCGCGCACCATGCGGAGCGCCTCTTCGCCGCCGGTCGCCTCCACCGGCTGGAGCCCCGTGAGGCGCAGCTTGAAGGAGAGGATCTTCAGGATCGTGGGTTCGTCGTCCACGACGAGGATCTTTCGACCCGCGAGGCCCGGGGGAAGGCCGCTCATCGAGCCTTCATTCTAGCGAGCCCGTCAGGACGACGACGGCGGCGGCCATCTCCCGCGTGTGGGTGATCGTGACGAGCGCTCCCGTGACGCCGAGGCGCGCCCCGTGG
>JAMQPJ010000506.1 GCA_023717585.1 Thermoanaerobaculia bacterium | reverse complement strand
CTGCTTCGGCACGAGGAACTGCTTCGCGATCGCGACCTTCTCGTTCGGCGTGTAGCCCGAGAGCGGGATGATCTCCATCCGGTCCTTGAGCGCGGGCGGAATCGGGTGCACGACGTTCGCCGTCGCGATGAACATCACCTTCGACAGGTCGTACTCCGTGTCGAGGTAGTGGTCCACGAAGGCGTGGTTCTGCTCCGGGTCGAGGACCTCGAGAAGCGCCGCGGACGGGTCGCCCCGGAAGTCCATCGACATCTTGTCGACCTCGTCGAGCAGGAACACGGGATTCACCGTACCCGCCTTCTTCATGAGCTGGATGATCTGGCCCGGGAATGCGCCGATGTACGTCCGCCGGTGGCCGCGGACCTCCGCCTCGTCGCGCACGCCGCCGAGCGAGATGCGCACGAACTTCCGGTTGAGCGACTTGGCGATGCTCTTCGCGAGCGACGTCTTTCCGACGCCCGGAGGGCCGGCGAAGCACAGGATCGAGCCCTTCGTTTCCGTCACGAGCTGGCGCACGGCGAGGAACTCGAGGATGCGCTCCTTCACCTTCTCGAGGCCGAAGTGGTCCTCGTTCAGGATCTTCTCGGCGCGCTTGATGTCCCGCATCTCGCGCGTCGCCTTCTTCCAGGGCACCTGCACGAGCCAGTCGATGTAATTGCGTGAGACGGTGGCCTCGGCGGAGACGTTCGGCATCGCCTCGAGCCTCTTCAGCTCGGCGAGCGCCTTTTCCTTCGTCTCTTTCGGCATCCCGGCCTTCTCGATCTTGGCCTTCAGCTCCTCCAGCTCGTCGGACTTGTCGTCCTTCCTGCCGAGCTCCTGGTGGATGGCCTTGATCTTCTCGTTGAGGTAGTACTCCTTCTGCGCGCGCTCCATCTGCTTTTTGACCTTGTTGTTGATCCGGCGATCGATGTTGATCTTCTCGATCTCGATCTCGAGCAGGTCCTGGAGCTTCTGAAGGCGCTCGAGCGGGTTCACCGTTTCCAGAAGCGTCTGCTTCTCGACCGTCGCGATCGACGTCGGAAGGTGCCCGGCGAGCATGTCGGCGAAGGTCTCCGGATCGTCCATCTTGAGCGACGAGAGAAGCCCTTCGAACGCGAGGTGGTGCGAGAGCTTCGCGTACTGCTCGAAAACGGACAGGACCTTCGAGAGGTACGGCGCGAGCTCTTCGGCCGTGGCCCCGAGCGGCTTGGGCTCGAGGCGTTCGACGCTTACCGCGAGGTGGCCGGCACCCGCCGTGAAGGCGCGGATGCGGCCACGGACGACGCCCTCGACCATGACCTTGATGTGGCCGTTCGGGAGCTTCAGCGACTGCACGACGGACGCGACGACGCCTGTTTCGTGGATGTCGCCCGCGGCCGGCTCGTCGACCTTGGGGTCCTTCTGGGCGGCCAGGAAAATCTTCTTCTCGGACGAGGCGAGGGCGGTCTCCAGCGCCGCGATGGACGACGCGCGGCCCACGACGAACGGCGCCATCATCCGCGGGAACACGACCATGTCGCGCAGCGGCACGAGAGGAAGCGTCCGCGCGGCGGACGCGTGGGGCTCGATGGCGGTGGGCGCGCTCATCGGAATGTCACCAATCCCAATTCATCCCGCCTTCCGGAGCGAGAGGATGGGAGCGGCGCGGCGGAGCACGACGTCCTTCGTGATGACGCACTCCTCGATCTCCTCCTCGGAGGGCACGCGGTACATGACGTCCAGCATGATTTCCTCGAGGATGATCTTGAGACCCCGGGCGCCGACGTTACGGACCATCGCCTCCTCGGCGATCTGTTCCAGGGCGTCCTCCGTGAAACGCAGGTTCACGTTCTCGAAGTCGAGAAGCGCCTGGTACTGCTTGATGAGGGAATTCTTCGGTTCCTTCAGGATGGCGACGAGCGCCGGACGGTCGAGGTCGTGCAGCGTGGCGACGACCGGAACGCGCCCGATGAACTCCGGGATCATCCCGAACTTGATCATGTCCTCGGGGTGCACCTTCTCGAGAATGTCCCCGGCGCGTTTCTCCTTCTTGGACACGATCTTCGCGCCGAAGCCCATCGACTTCTCGGTGAGGCGGCGGCCGATGATGTCCTCGAGCCCCACGTAGGCGCCGCCGCAGATGAACAGGATGTTCGTCGTGTCGATCTGGATGAATTCCTGGTGCGGGTGCTTGCGGCCGCCCTGCGGGGGCACGTTCGTGACGGTGCCCTCGAGGATCTTGAGGAGCGCCTGCTGGACGCCCTCGCCCGACACGTCCCGCGTGATGGAGGGGTTCTCGCCCTTGCGCGCGATCTTGTCGATCTCGTCGATGTAGACGATCCCGCGCTCGGTCTTTTCCTTGTCCTGGCCGGCGGCCTGGTAGAGCTTCAGGATGATGTTCTCGACGTCCTCGCCGACGTAACCCGCCTCGGTGAGCGTCGTGGCGTCCGCGATCGTGAAGGGTACCGACAGCATCCGCGCGAGCGTCTGCGCGAGAAGAGTCTTGCCCGTGCCCGTCGGGCCGATCAGGAGGATGTTCGACTTCTGGAGCTCGACCTCGAGCTTCCGGTTCTTGTCGAAATAGTCGATCCGCTTGTAGTGGTTGTAGACGGCGACGGCGAGCTTGCGCTTGGCCGTCTCCTGCCCGACGACGTACTCGTCGAGAAACTCCTTGATCTCGCGCGGCTTCGGGAGCTTCGTCTCGGGCTTGGCCTGGTCGAGCACCCGGTCCTCGGCGATGATGTCGAGGCAGATGTCGACGCATTCGTCGCAGATATAAACCGTCGGCCCCGCGATGAGCTTCTTCACGTCCCGCTGGGACTTGTTGCAGAAGCTACAGCGCAGGACGTCGCCCGTGCCCGTTTTCTTCGTCATCGACTTACCCGGTCCCCCTCGCAGTCCTGAGGAGACATCTTACCGCCTCCGGTCAACACGGAACAAACCGCGGGGCCGTCTCATTCCCGCCGTCCCGACCTGGGAGCCTACCCTATGATCGGTTCGCCCTGATGATGCAGACGACCAGACGCCTGGCCGCGCTCGCGCTCGTGGCAGCGGCGTGGGCGCCCCGGAGCGCCCTGGCCCAGGACGCCGGCTCCCCTCCGCGATTCCGGCTGTTCCCGGAAACCGCGACTTCCGCCGATCCGGGGCCCGCCGGGGCGGCCCCCGCGCCGCAGCCCGGGAAGCGTTTCTGGATGGCGGCGGGGGAGCTGCTCGGACTGGAAGGCGTGGCACTGGCATTCAACCGCTACGTCGCGGACGAGTCCTACGCACGCGTCTCCTGGGAGTCCGTGCGCAGCAACCTCCGGACCGGTTTCGCCTTCGACGACGACAAGTTCACGACGAACCAGCTCGGCCACTCCTGGGGCGGCGGCTTCTACTTCAACGCGCCGCGCACGAACGGGCTCTCGTTCTGGGAATCGGTGCCCTTCGTCCTCGCGGGCAGCGCTCTGTGGGAAATGGTCGCCGAAATCCAGGGGCCCTCGTTCAACGACCTCGTGAACACGACGCTCGGCGGAGCGGTCTCGGGCGAGGCCGCGTACCGGCTCTCGCAGATGGTCCTCGACGACCGCGCGCGCGGCGGGGCCCGCGTTCTCCGCGAGACGGTTGCGGCCGTCCTGAACCCGGCGCAGCTCATCACGCGCATCACGACGGGAGACTTGTGGGCGGTCCGCCCGGAGCGCGGCGACTATCTCGGGCCGTCGCGGTTCGTCGCCGAGATCGACGCGGGCTGGCGCCACTTCGTCTCGAGCAGCCGCGCGAACCCCGATCAGGCGCTGCTGACGCTCAACCTCCGTTACGGCGACCCGTTCTTGCGCGCCGTCTCGCGGCCGTTCGACAGCTTCGAGACGAGCCTGGACCTCTCGGCGCCGAGCTCGGCGTGGCTCACGCGTGTCGAGATCCGCGGCCTCCTCGGCGGCTGGGATCTCGATCCCGGCTCGGCGAAGGGCCGGCACGTCCTCGGCCTCTTCATGGACTTCGACTACACGAACAACGACACGCGCCTCTTCAGCTCGCAGTCGTTCCGCTTCGGGCTCCTCTCGATGCGGCCCCTCGGGAAGGATGTCGAGCTGCGCGCCGAGGCCCTCGGCGTCGTGGCGCCCCTCGTCGCGCTCCAGAACGACCATGCCGACGAGTCGCACGTGCTCGTGGGCCGCGCGTACGACTACGGCCCGGGGGTCGCCGTCTTCACCGCGATCCGGATCCGCCGGAGCGAGCTGGACCTCGCGGCGCTCACGTACTCGCTGTTCTGGACTCACACGTCGAACGGGATCGCGCGCAACAGCAGCATCCAGTCCTTCCGGGCGGAGGCCCGGATCCCCGTCGCCGGCCCGTGCTCGGTGGGCGGCTCGTGGTCGTGGGGCAAGAGGATCAGCACGTACGAAGAGTTCGACACCTTCCGCACGGGCGCGACGCAGTGGCGGGCCTTCGTGTCGTGCATGTTCCGGTAGGCCGGTCCCCGGGGCGGATCTCCCGGGCCGCGCTCTTCTCGCTAGGCCGCGCTCTTCGTCCCCTCGCGCCGCCGGATCACGAGGTCGATGAGGCCGTATTCCTTCGCGGCGTCGGCCTCGAAGATGTTGTCGCGGTCCGTGTCGCGTGCGATCTTCTCGACGGGCTGGCCCGTGTGATGCGCGAGGATCTCGCTGAGGCGCTGCTTCGTGCGCAGCATCTCGCGGGCCTGGATCTCGATGTCCGAGGCCTGCCCCTCCGCCCCGCCGTGAGGCTGGTGGATCAGGATGCGCGCGTTCGGGAGGGCGGCGCGTTTGCCCTTCGCGCCGCCGGCGAGGAGCATGGCGCCCATCGAAGCCGCCTGCCCGATGCAGTACGTCGCGACGTCCGGCTTGACGTACTGCATCGTGTCGTAGATCGCGAGACCGGCCGAGACGATGCCGCCCGGCGAGTTGATGTAGAGCGTGATGTCCTTCTCGGGGTTCTCGGCCTCGAGAAACAGCATTTGCGCGATGATGAGGTTTGCGACGTCGTCGTTGATGGAGGAGCCCAGAAAAATGACGTTGTCCTTGAGCAGGCGCGAGTAAATGTCGTACGCGCGCTCGCCCCGGTTCGTCTGCTCGATGACCATCGGAATCAGCATGGAGTTCCTCCGCACCCCGTAGTCTACAAAGCTCGTCAGCTCGCGACGACGGCTTCGGCCAGGAGGAAGTCGAGGACGCGGTCGATCCGCAGCTCCTCGCGCATTCCTTCGAGGCGCTCCGCCTTCACGACGGCGGCCTTCAGGTCGGCGAACGTGATGCCCATCGCCTGCGCGCGGCGCTTCAGCTCGCCGTCGAGCTCGGTATCCGTGACCGTCACGTTTTCCTTGTCGCCGATCGCGTCGAGAATCAGGTACTCCTTCACGCGGCGTTCGGCCGACGGACGGGCTTCCTTGCGCAGCTCGTTCCAGTCGACCTTGGCTTCCTTCAGGTCGATGCCCTCGCGCGAGAGGTGCCGGGCGTAGTCCTTCAAGGCCGAGTCGACCTCCGACTCGACCATCGTCCCGGGCGCCGGGACGTCGTGGAGCGCGAGAAGGCCGTCGAGAACGGCGCGCCGGCGCGTCTCCCTGACCGCCTGCTCCTTCTCGCGCTTCAGCGAGCCCGCGACCTTCTCGTTCAGCATCGCGAGGTTCGCGCCCTCGGGGGCCTCGCCTTCGCGCGGCGTCAGCGCGAGGCGCGCGAACTCGTCGTCCAGAGCCGGCAGGGCCCGCGATTTCAGGGCCGCCAGGTGCACCGTATAGAGCACCGTCTTCCCCGCGAAGTCCTTGTCCGGAACGTCGGCCGCCCAGTCCTTCTGGAACGTCACCGTCACGCCGGGCTCCGCGTTCCGGAGGTGGGCGGAGAGCTCCGGCATCGAGTGCTCGCCGCCGACCTCGACGAGGGTCTTGTCGGCCGCGAAGTCCTTGCCGTCGCCCTTCGGGAACGAGCCCTTGATGTCCACGAGAGCGAAGTCGCCGTCCCTCGCGGCGCGGCCCTCGATCGGCTCGTAGGTGGAGTGTCCCTCGCGGATCCGCCCGATGAGGCCGTCGATTTCCTCGGCGGTCGGCACCGTGTTGCCGGCGGGCACCTTCAGGCCGCGGTAGTCGGTCGGCTCGACGACGGGGCGCACCTCGATTTCCACGCGGAACGAGAGCGCCTCTTCGAACGCGAACTTCAGGTCGTCGATCTTCGGCTGGCCCAGCGGGATGAGCTTCTTCTCGCGCAGGGCCTCTCCGACCGAGGCCTGGATGAGGTGCTCGAGCACGTCGTTCTTGACGTCCGCGGCAAAGCGCTTCCGGATCATGTCCGGCGGAACCTTTCCGGGCCGGAAGCCCGGGAGGCGGATCTGCTTGGCCATGCCCTTCACCGTGCGGTCGGTCGCCTTGCGGACGTCTTCGGCGGGGACCTCGAACGTGAGGACCTTCTTCGTGGGGGATTCGTCGACGAATGAGGTGATCATGGAGCTTCTTTCTTTGTTTGATTCGGGCCGGCGCCATGGTGCGGGAGGAGGGACTCGAACCCCCACGGGTCGCCCCACGGGATCCTAAGTCCCGCGCGTCTGCCAATTCCGCCACTCCCGCGACGCGGGGCCGGGCCGAAGTTTGCCTTATTTCGCCAGATACTTCTTCATCCAGCCGAAAACCGCCTCGTGCCACTTCTTGCTGTTGAGCGGCTTGAGGACCCAGTGGCCCTCGTCCGGAAAGACGAGAGCCTCGGAAGGCACACCCCGGCGGCGCAGCGCCGTGAAGAGCTGCAGGCCCTGGTCGACGGGCACGCGAAAGTCCTTTTCATTCGTGATGACGAGCGTGGGCGTCTTGATCCTGTCTGCGAAGAGGTGCGGCGACCACTTCGCGAACTGCTCCCTCGCCTTCGCGCCCCACGGCACGCCGGCGAAGTCCCAGTCCGTGAACCACAGCTCCTCGGTCGCGAGCGACATGGACTCGAGGTTGAAGACGCCGTCGTGCGTGACGGCCGCCTTGAACCGGTCCGTGTGCCCGATGATCCAGTCCACCGCGTAGCCGCCGTAACTCGCGCCCGCGATGCCCTGCCGCGACGCGTCCACGAACGGCATCTTCACGACCGCGTCGAACACCGCGTCGAGATCCGTCATCACCTTGCCGCCCCAGTCCCCGCTGATCTCGTCCACGAATTTCTGGCCGAAGCCCGTGGACCCGCGCGGGTTCGGCGCCACGACGACCCAGCCCTGTGCGGCCCACAGCGACGGATTCCAGCGGGCCGACCAGCCGTCTTCCCAGGCGCCCTGCGGGCCGCCATGGATCAGGAACACGACGGGGTACTTCTTCGCCGGATCGAAGGCCGGCGGCTTCACGAGCCAGTACTGCACGCGCGCTCCCCCGGCGCCGGTCGTCGACAGGCTCTCGGGGGTCGAGAAAGAGGCGTCCTTGCGCCACGAGCGGTTTTCGTCCGTCAGCGCCTTCGCCTGTGTGCTTTTCGCGGTGGGTGTCGCTGTTTTTTCTTCGAGTGGAAGAACGGAAATCTCAGGCGGAGCGGTCAGCGACGCCTCGGTGAACACGAGGAAGCCCGGCCCGGCCTGGACGGAGTGGATCGCCCCGCCTTTCTTCAGGAGCTTGGGCTTTCCCCCCGCGAGGGACACCTCGAAGAGATCCCCTCTTCCCTCACTCTCCGCGGTGAAGTACACGGTTTTGCCGTCACGCGACAAGCTGAATTCCGAAACAGAAAGATCCGGATCTTCGAAAACCGTCCGCTTCGTCTTCGCCTTCCTGTCGTAGAGGTCGAGGTACCAGCGATCGGCCTCGAAGCCGGCGCGGCGCTGGGCGCGCACGAGGATCGCGGAGCCGTCGGGCGTATACGCGGGGTCGACGTCCGCCGCGGGGTTGCCGGCCGTCAGCTTCTCGGCCGTCCCGCCCGCGACGGGCACGGTCCAGACGTCCTTGTTGGTGGTCCACGACTCGGTGTCGTTCCCGTCACGATTCGAGACGAACGCGATCTCCCTGCCGTCGGGCGAGAACGCGATGCCGCCGTTCTCGTCGAAGTGCGGCGGCGAGTCGAAGTCGCCCGGCGTCACGTCCGTCACGGCACCCGTCGCCACGTCGGCCACGAGGACGTGGTGGCGCACGTCCTCGCGCCACTCGTCCCAGTGGCGGTAGAGAAGGCGCGTCAGGCGGCGGACCTTGACGGGGCTTTTCTCGACCTCCTCGCGCCTCTTCCGGTTGCAGGCCTCGTCGGCGCAATCCGGGTACACGTCGGAGACGAACGCCAGCTTCTTTCCGTCGGGCGAGAACACGAGCGGATCCTGGACGCCGGCTGCGAGATCGGTCAGCTTGCGCGGCTCGCCGCCGCCGAGGTCCAGCAAGTAGACCTGAGCCGTGCCGGAACGCGTCGAGACGAACGCGAGCGTCCTGCCGTCCGGCGAAAAGCGCGGCGCGTCGTCGGCCTTTTCGTGCCGCGTGAGAGCGCGGGGCGGAGACGACCCGTCGGCGGGGACGATCCAGACGTCCGCGTCGCGCTTGCCGGCGGCGAGATCGGTCGTCGTGCGCACGAAGGCCACCTGCCTGCCGTCCGGCGAGAGCCGGGGATCCGCCACGCGCACGGTCAGGAGGTTGTCCTCGATCGTCATCGGGCGTGCGGCGGGGGCGGGAAGGGAAAAACAGGAGAAAGCGAGAAAGAGAAGAAGGAGAGGAGATTTTCTTAGAAGGTGAAGAGGGCGGAGGGCGGAGGCGAAGCGCGGCGAAGAAGCGCTGCGGCTCGGGCCGGCATGACGGTTTCCGCGCAGCCGCGGCGGCTTTTCTTTCATACTCATTCTAAGAATCCCCTCTTCCTCTTTCTCTTCGTCTTCTCTTTCGTTCCTGGTCCCCAGTCAGAAAAAAGGCCGGCCGCGTGAACGGCCGGCCTGGACACATCATGGTGAGCCGAGAGGGACTTGAACCCACAACCCAGAGATTAAGAGTCTCTTGCTCTGCCAATTGAGCTATCGGCCCGAATGTCCCGAGAGGAACCCCAGACGGGAGGCGGAATATAGCGGATGGCGGGGGGCGCTTCAAGCGCCCCCCGGGCCCCCCTTCTTCTTCTTGATGAGCTGCTTGATCTCGTTGTTTCCGAGGGTGGAGGAGGCGGCGATGATGAGCGCCGCGTTTCCGGTGCCGAGGTCGGGCAGGGCGCAGGCGGACGC
>JAMQPJ010000492.1 GCA_023717585.1 Thermoanaerobaculia bacterium | reverse complement strand
GAGTGTCCCAGCGCTCCGGAATCGCCCGCTTCATCCGAACGAGCGCTTCCGGCCTCGCGAGCTGCGCCACGATTGCGCGCGCTCCGTCCTCGAGCCTGGCCGTGAGCTCGTCCGTGAGAAAGACCGGCGTCTCGGCGAGGCGGAATCCCGGTTCGCGGCCGGTGCGCCGGACGAGATCTCGCGCGTAGGAGGACGCGAGCTCGTCCGTGAACGCGGCATTGAAAGCCGCCCGGAACTCCGGATGCATGGCGCGCGGAGTTTAGACCTTCTTTTCCTTCCACTTTCCGCGGCGGAAGAGCAGCCCTCCGACGACGGCGAGCGTCGAGAAAGCGACCGTGATCGCAAGGAAGACGCCGCGCGGTCCGAGGCCCTGATGCACCGCGAGAGCCCAGGCGAGCGGAATCTCCCAGAGCCAGAAGACGAAGAAGTTGATGACCGTGGGCGTCCACGTGTCGCCCGCCCCGTTGAAGGACTGCACGAAGACCATGCCCCAGGCGTAGAACAGGAAACCCGCCGCCATGATGCGCAGGCCCTCCGTCGCCACCGGGGCGACCGCCGCGTCCGCCGTGAAGAAGCCGACGAGCGCCCCCGGAAAGAGGACGAAGCCGAGGCCGACGACGCCGAGAAACGTCATGTTGTAGAAGCCCGCGAGAACCACCGAGCGCGCGGCCCGGTCGGGCTTTTTCGCGCCGAGGTTCTGGCCGACGAGCGTCGCGGCGGCGTTCGACATGCCCCACGACGGCAGAATCGCGAAGATGACGATCCGGATCGCGATCGTGTACCCCGCGAGCGCCGCGCTGCCGAAGCTCGAGAGGATCCTCACGAGGCCGATCCAGCTCGCCGTTCCGATGAGCGACTGGACCATCGCGCTCCCCGACAGCCTGAGAAGCGCGAGCATCGTCTTCGGGTCGAGGGCGAGGTGTTCGCGGCGGATCGAGAGGCGTCCCGTTCCGCGGATCAGCGTCGCGAGCTGGACCAGAACCGCGATCCCGCGCCCCGTCGTCGTCGCCACCGCCGCGCCCGTGACGCCGAGAGCCGGAAACGGGCCCCACCCGAAGATGAGGCACGGGTCGAGAACGAGGTTGATCGCGTTCGCGAGCCAGAGAACGCGCATCGCGACGGCGGCGTCCCCGGCCCCGCGAAGGATCGCGTTGATGAGAAAAAGGAGGACGATCACGATGTTGCCGCCGAGCATCACCGCGGTGAACCTCGAGCCGGAAGCGACGACGTCCGGAGCCGCTCCCATCCACCCGAGGAGCCGCGGGGCGAGGAGCGCGCCCGCGAGCCCGAGCGGGACCGCGATCAGGACTCCGAGCGCGATGGCCTGGACAGCGGTCCGGGCCGCGCCCTCCCGGTCGCGCTCGCCGATGCGCCGCGCGACCATTGCCGTCGCCGCGATCGAAAGGCCGATCGCGAGCGTGTAGATCAGGGCGAGGATCGATTCCGTCAGACCCACCGTCGCGACGGCCGAGGCGCCGAGGCGGGACACCCAGAACACGTCCACGACCGCGAAGACCGACTCGAGCGCCATCTCGAGGACCATCGGGATGGCCAGGAGGATCACGGCCCGCCCGATCGGGACCTCGGTGAAGTCGCCGTGCGAACCGCGAAGGGCCTCCCGGAGAGTGGAGAAGAAGTTCCTGCCCGGATCAGACATTGAACTTGAAGAGCAGGACGTCGCCGTCTTTCACGACGTATTCCCTGCCCTCCTGGCGCACCGCGCCCGCTTCGCGCGCGGCGGCCATCGAGCCGGCCTTCAGGAGGTCATCGCAGGACACGGTCTCGGCCTTGATGAAGCCGCGCTCGAAGTCCGTGTGGACGACCCCGGCGGCCCGCGGCGCCGTCGCGCCCGCGTGGATCGTCCAGGCGCGGACCTCCTTCTCACTCGCCGTCAGGAACGTGCGGAGGCCGAGGAGATGGTACGCCGCGCGAATGAGCTTGCCGACTCCGGACTCCTCGACGCCGAGAGACGCGAGGTACTCCTTCGCCTCGGCATCCGGCAGCTCCGAGAGCTCGGCCTCGATCTGCGCCGAGATCGCGACCGCCTCGGAGCCATGGTGGGCGCCCGCCCAGTCGCGCACCTTTTTCACGAGCGGCAGGTCGTCGGCGTTCCTGAGGTCGCCTTCGGCCACGTTGCACGCGAAGAGCGTCGGCTTCATCGTCATGAGAAAGAAGGGGCGCGCCGCGTCGCGCTCCCGGGAGTCGAGCTCGAGCGTCAGAGCGGGCTTCCCCGAATCGAGGTGCGGGATGAGCTTCTGGGCGACCGCCATCTGCGCGATCGCGGCTTTGTTGCCGCCGCGCACGAGGGTCTCCAGCCGATCCCTTTGTTTCATCGCGGACTCGAGGTCCGCCAGGACGAGCTCCGTCGTGATCGTCTCGATGTCCGCGATCGGGTCGAGCGTGTCCGAGACGTGGACGATGTCCTTGTTCTCGAAGCAGCGCACGACCTGGACGATCGCGTCGACCTCGCGGATGTGGGAAAGGAACTTGTTCCCGAGGCCTTCGCCCTTGCTCGCCCCCTTCACGAGGCCGGCGATGTCCAGGAACTCGAAGGTGGCGGGAACGATGACCGACGTCTTCGCGATCTTCGAGAGCGGCACGAGCCGCGCGTCCGGCACGACGACGATGCCGACGTTCGGTTCGACCGTGCAGAACGGGTAGTTCGCCGCTTCGGCCTTCCGGGTCCTGGTGAGGGCGTTGAAGAGGGTCGACTTGCCGACGTTCGGCAGGCCGACGATTCCGGCTCGGAGCATGGAGTCCTTTCGAAGGGGCGCGCGGGCGCGTCACACCGGGGGCACAGAGGTTAACAGGAGAGCACCCGGTGCGCCGGAGCCGTCAGCGTGCGTCGAGCGCCCTCATCCGACGAAACTCCTTTTCCTCGTACTGCCGCCGCACCTTCCCGAGGAGGCTCGCGGGCAGAACCGTGCAGAGGATCCCGAGGAGGAGGAGCGTGGAGAGCAGCACCGGCGGCTGCGCGAGCCACACTCCGATCGCGGCGGCGAGGAGCGCGAGGGCGCCGAAAGCGAACATCCCCTTGAGGAGGCCGAGGACGAGAGCGCGAGCCTGACCCCGGGACGCGAGGATGCCCACGAGCGCGCCGAGGAGGCCAAGAACCGAGCCGCCGATTCCTCCAAAGAGTGAACTCTGGCGGGGCGTGAGCCAGGCGCCGGCCGGGAGGAAGTATTCGTCGGAATCCAGCTCCACGAGGCTCAGCTTTGCCAGGCTCACGGTCCCGCGACCGGGGAACGCGACGTTCACGGCGAGCTTCTCCAGCGACATTCCGGGCTCGGCCGTGAACGGCAGAATGAACGGACGAAATCGGAAGGTGCCGCTGAGGCTCGCCATCGGTCCACCCTCGGCCAGTGTCCGGGAGAAGTACATGCCCCCGCCGGCGAAGAAGCTCCACATCTCGAGATAGGCCCGGCCTTCGATTCCCTCGCCGCGCACCTCTCCGGAGAGCAGGTAGCGTGGAGTCTTCACGTCCGGCCGGTCGATCGTGAAGAGCGGAATGGTGCGCGGCGCGCCATCCGGGTTCGTCACGCGGATCGATTCGACCGCCGAGCCGCCGCCGGCAGGCACGATCTCTCCGCCCGCGAGCCGTCCTTCGGCCTTCAGGGCGGAGAAGGAGATCTCCCGGACGACCCTCTCGGCGCCCAGGGGCGGCGCGAGAACCGTGGAGATGAAACTAGCGAGTGCGATGGCCCTCTTCACGGGGTCCCTCCATTTCCATCCGGTGCTCGTTCAGGAGCAGCTTCAGCGTGTCGAGCTCGATCTTCCCCTCGGCATAGGCGGCCCTCAGGACGCGCTCGAAATCGCTCCGGATCTCCTGGTCGTCGAGGATCTTGATCTTCTCGATCAGGCGGTCGAGCCTGAGGCGCACCGTCGGATATGTGATGTCGTACGCCGCAGCCAGCTCCTTGAGCGAGCCCGACGCGAGCAGGAAGCGCTTCAGGAAGGCCAGGTCTTCGTCGCTGAGGTGGTCTATCCACATTCTCAAACCTGGCTTTGAATATAGCTTTAATTAAGTGAAAGTCAAGATGAGTTTAATTAAAGTAGACCACCAAGAAAGCGATGGCGCGAGACAACCGCCGCGCGGAGACCAGCCCCTGGCCCGCGCTAGGATTCCGCGCGATGAAGAAGGCCAAGGCCACGCGCCGCCGTGGTCCATCGGTGAGCGAGGAGCGCGCCCGAACCGGCGCCGAGTGGCTCCTTCGCGCCTACGAGGAGTACACGCGCGCTTTCGGCGAGATCACGCGCCGGGCGCCCGCGCGATTCTCAGGGTGCGACTGGCATGGGACGCGGGCCGATGCCCTCGAGCGCCTCGAGCTCTATCGCCACAGGCTCGACCCCGCGATCCGGGATCTCGAGTCGCTCTTCGGCGAGGGCGTCTCGGATGTCGCGCTGTGGACGGCGATGAAGGCGGTGTTCGCGCGCCTCGCCGCGAACCGGCAGGATCTCGAGCTTGCCGAGACGTTCTTCAACTCGGCGTCCCGCCGGATCTTCCAGACGGTGGGCGTGGATCCCCGCGCCGAGTTCGTGTCGTCCGAGCCGCCCGCGCTCCCGCTCGACGCGGCGGCCGCGCTCCTCGTCTCGTTCGACGGGAGCGCCGGAACGCCGGCCATCCTCGAGAAGGCGCTCTCCGCGTTCCCGTTCGCCGCGGGCTGGGAGGACCTCGCGCGCGATGCCGCGCTCGGCGCGGCGAAGCTCGACGCTCTCCTCACGCAGGTCTGGGGCGCGCCCGCCTTCGACGCAGTCGATCTCCTCCGGCCCGTTTTCTACAGGGGCAAGGGGGCCTACCTCGTGGGCCGTGTCCGCTCGGGCGGCCGGCAGCGCCCCCTCGTGTTCGCCCTCCTGAACCGCACGGGCGGCGGCGTCGTCGACGCCGTCCTCTGCGACGAGGACGATGTCTCGATCGTCTTCAGCTTCACGCG
>JAMQPJ010000083.1 GCA_023717585.1 Thermoanaerobaculia bacterium | reverse complement strand
TCCTTCAGGGCTCGGTTCTCGGCGAGGAGGCGGCTGCGTTCGAGCGCCCGCTGCAGGACGAAGAGAAGGTCGGCCTTCTCGACGGGTTTGTGGAAGAAGTCGAACGCGCCGAGCTCGACGGCCCGGAGCGCGTACCGGCGGTCCGTCTCGCCAGTCATGACGACGACCGCGGCCTCGGGGCGCTTCGACCGGATCGCGGCGAGGAGGCCGAGCCCCTCTTCGGCCTCGCGGGACGGCGGCAGGCGCAGGTCGATCAGGAACAGGTCCGGCTCGCGGGCGACGAGGGCAAGGCCGGACACGGCGTCCGGCGCCGTCACGACGTCGAACGTCCCTTTGAGAGCGAAGACGAGCTGGTCGAGCAGGAGGCGATCGTCCTCGACGATCGCGAGGCACCCCTCCTTCCCGCTCACGACGGGGCCTCGACCGGCAGGATCGCGCGGACGAGGGTTCCTTCGCCGGGGCGGCTCTTCACGACGAGGTCTCCGCGGTGGAAGAGCAGGATCTGGCTGCTCGTGTAGAGGCCGAGCCCGACCCCCTCCGGCTTCGTCGTCTGGAAGGGCCGGAAGAGCCGGTTTCGGACGAACTCCTCGCTCATCCCGGGACCGTCGTCCTCGATCTCGACGACGACCGTGTGCTTCCTGCCCCGGCGCTCCTCGTGCGAGCGCACGATCACGCGCCCGCCCGCCGGAGCGACGGCCTCGAGGGCGTTCTGCACGATCGAGAGGAGGGCGTCCTGCAGGTAGTGCGGGTCTCCCCAGACGCGCGGGAGCGGCGCGAGCTCGGTCGTCACGCCCGGCGGGCGGTTCCCGGCGGCTCCGCGCACGCGGGCCACCCGCAGGACCTCGCGGACGAGGTCGTTCACGTCGACCTCCACCTTGATCAGGATCGAGTCCGCGTGCGCCGTCCAGCGGCTCACCATCGTGTCGAGCTTTTCGCGGGTCCCCTGCAGGAGCTCGACCACGCTGCGTTTGAAGTCGGGATCCTCGAAGTTCTCCTCGAAGTTCTCGAGGACGAGGCCCAGGCGGAAGCCCATGTTCCGCATGTCGTGGAGCAGGACCGATTCCATCGTGGAGCGCAGGCGCCGCTTCGTGGGGCGTGGGCGCGCCGGCATCGCGGATTCCTCAGCGCGCGGAGGGCGCGAAGACGAGCTTCACGCCGAGGCCGGGCCGCAGCACCCTCTTCGCGTCGCGCGGGACCCGGACGAGGACCTGGATCGTGCCGCTCGCCGGATCGACGACGGGGCTCACGAACGACACCCGCCCCGCCGTGCGGACGTCCGGGAACTCCGTCGACGAGACGGCCACCTCGTCGTTCACCCGGACAGAGCCGAGCGCGGCGGTCGGGAGATAGGCGCGGGCGAGGAGCGGCTCGAGCGCCATGACCTTGAAGAGCGGCTTGTGCTCGTCGAGGAGGACCTTCTCCCCGACGCGCACGAAGCGGTCCGCGACGATGCCGTCGAAGGGAGACCGGATCACGGAGCGGTCGATCACGAGCTGCGCCCGCTCGAGCTCCACGGCGGCGAGCTCGTAGCGCGACTTCTTCTGCTCGAGTTCGGCCTTGCTCGAGAGGCCCTGCCGGAAGAGCTCTTCGAAACGGTCGTAGTCGGAACGGCTCACGCGAAGCGTCTCCTCGGCCGCCCGGCGGTCCAGCGTGAACTCCCGCTGATCGAGCACGGCGAGCGGCTGGCTTTTCTTGACGATCTCGCCGCGGTCGGCCGCGAGGCTCTCCACGACCCCGCTCACGCGCGTCGTGACCGAGACCTCCTGTTCGACCATGAGGTTCGACGCGACCGTGATCGGCGGGGGGGACGCGAGCACGGGCGCACCGCCACCGGCCCTCGCGAGCGCAAGGAGGGAGACGCCGATGAACGCCCGACCGGCAAGCCGGAATGGATCGCGCGTGGTTTTTTCCTCCTAGATGTCTGGAACGGGATCATACAGAAGGGCCACCGCAGAGGCCGACCTCGGGCATATCGCGAACGAGTGCATCCAGGAGGTACTACCAGGATTGACGCGCACGCGAGGAATCTTCGTGTCACCCCTTGACTTTCGGAGCCCGAGACCTACATTGAGGCTTCTGTCGTTCGACCCAAGAAGGAAAACAATGTCGATCACGTTCAGGCAAGACCGGCGAAATGAAATGGAGACGCAACCCGGCTGAGGCATCGGTCATCGTGTGATTGCCAGCCTTCCGGGCGACGAATGACGGCCCGGAAGGCTTTTTTGTTTTCCGGCGAAGAAATCAGCGACGGACGAGAGTCGTCCCTGTGCGAGGTGTGAAGAGAATCGAAGAAGGACATGTCACCGGGCCGGCGGCGCGGGCGCTCCATGAGCGAGCCGCGTTCCGTGAACGGATTCTGACGAAGGGGACATGCAGCGCGGGGGACACCGGTACGGTGTCGGCCGTGAACCCGGCCCTCCAGGGAATTATTTCCGTGGAGCCCCACCGTGGCTAGCTCAGGAGGTTAGAGCACCGAGCTGATAACTCGGCTGTCGCGGGTTCGACTCCCGCGCCACACTCAGACCGCTCGAAACGGTCTCAGGCATCCGGCTGGAGGGGGGCGGCTCGCCGCAGTCGCCACCCGGCCCGACTCTCGCGAGGTCGCGACATCGGGACCGGGAGCATGCGGAAGCGCCCTGCGGCCCGCGGATTCAGCTTCGGCTCAAAGGGCGAGGCGCCGAAGAAAGGCGTGCGGCGTTGAAGCCGGCGCGTTCTGACGCAAGCCGCCCGAGTCGGCCGGAGCTCAAGCGCGGCCCCGCGCGGACGATGCGGCGAACGGCGCACCGCCTCCCGAAAGTCCTTTTCTAAGAAAAACCCCGGTCGGCTTTTCAAGAGCGGCAGTTTTCGAATTTCGGTGAACGTCCCCGTGAATCCTCACGGAGGAGGAGGTGAACCATGGTGTTTCGGGTTTTCAAAGTGCGCGAGCAGGAGCGTGGGCTCCTGTTCCGCGACAAGCAGTTCCGGAGCGTGCTTCAGCCGGGCCGGCACGTCGTCTTCGACCCGCTCTTCCGGGCGAAGGTGGACGTCGTGTCGGTGCGTGAGGTCTGGCTGAAGAGTCCGGCTCTCGACGTCATCGTGAAGTCGGGCGCTCTCGGCGACGAGGCCGAGGTGCTCGACCTCGGGGACGCCGAGCGGGCGCTCGTCTTCGTGGACGGCCGTTTCGAAGCCGTTCTCAAGCCGGGCCTCTATGTCCTCTGGAAGGTGTTCCGTGCCGTGAAGGTCGAGCGCGTCGACGCGCGCGGAGTCCGCTTCGCGCACGAGCGGCTCGCGGCGATTCTCGCTTCGGCGACGGGCCGGGAGGCGCTGGAGACCCTCACCGTCGAGGCGGGGCAGGTTGGCCTCCTCTTCGTGGATGGGCGTCCCCAGGCCACGCTCTCGCCGGACACGTACGCCTTCTGGAAGGGAGTGGGCAAGGTGCGCCTCACAACCGTGGACCTGCGCGAGCAGGTCCTCGACATCGCCGGCCAGGAGATCATGACGGCCGACAAGGTGACGCTGCGGCTGAACGCCGTGGTCGCCTTCCGCGTGACGGACCCCCTGAAGGCCGTCACGGCCGTAGACGACTTCCGGCAGGCGCTATACCGCGAGGCGCAGCTGGCGCTCCGGGGCGTGATCGGCACGAAGGATCTGAACTCTCTCCTGACGGACAAGGATCGGGTGGCCGGCGAGCTCTCCGGCCTCGTGAAGAACCGGGCGACCGCGTTCGGACTCGAGGTCGTGACCCTCGGCATCCGGGACGTCGTCCTGCCGGGGGAGATGAAGGATCTTCTGAACAAGGTGACCGAGGCCAAGAAGGCGGCCGAGGCGAACCTGATCACGCGGCGCGAGGAGATCGCGGCGATGCGCTCCCAGGCCAACACGGCGAAGATCCTCGAGGGTAACCCGACGCTGATGAAGCTGAAGGAGCTCGAGGTGCTCGAGAAGGTGGCGGCCGGCGCGAAGCTGAACGTCGTCCTCAATGAGCAGGGGCTGACCGGAAAGATCGTGAAGCTCCTATGAGTCAATGGGGAGCGGCAGGAAGAGCCGCTCCCCTTTTTTTGTTCCGACGCCCGCTCCTTGCGCGCCGAGGTCGCTGCGAGGAAGTAGTCTCCGAGCGAACCATCGAAGGAGGCCGAGCATGGAAAGAGCGAGCGGCAAAGTCGTGTGGACGGGCAGGGTGATGTCGGGCCTGGCATCCCTCCTGTTCCTCTTCAGCGCCGCCCTGAAGCTGAAGGGCGGCCCCGACCTCGCCAAGGGGATGGGGCACCTGGGATTGCCCGACTCGATGGTCGTGCCGCTCGCTATTCTCGAGATCTCGTGTGTCGTGGTCTATCTGATTCCGGCCACGTCGGTCATGGGCGCGATCCTTCTGACCGGGTATATCGGCGGCGCGATGTGCACGCACTGGCGGGTCGGCGATCCGATCTACATCCACATCGTGCTCGGTCTCTTCATCTGGTTCGGCCTCTACGTCCGCGAGGGGCGCTTAAAAGCGCTCATCCCGCTGAGAAGGACACGCGAACGCGCGTCGTGACCGAGGCCCCCTGCTCGGCGCCCGGAGGCGCTCCGCGGTCAGATCTTCCAGAACCAGCCGCGTTTCTCGAACAACCGCAGCACGGCCCACCAGAAAACGATCGTCACGAAAGCGAACGCGTGCGAGCGCAACGTCGGATCCCCGATCCACGAGAAACCTCCGCGATAGAGCCACGTGTGGAGCGAGATCGTCCTGCCGGCCGCGTCCGCGAACTTGACGAGGCCGAACGTCTTGGCGAGGAGGCCCGAGAGCACGAACACGAGGAGCG
>JAMQPJ010000483.1 GCA_023717585.1 Thermoanaerobaculia bacterium | reverse complement strand
GGGAATCGTGGCCGAGACGATCAACATGTCGCAGCTCCACGGCTACCGCACGGGCGGCACCGTGCACGTCGTCGTGAACAACCAGATCGGCTTCACGACGAACCCGGCCGACGCGCGCTCGTCGCCGTACTGCACGGACGTTGCGAAGATGGTCCAGGCGCCCGTCTTTCATGCGAACGGCGACGACCCCGAGGCCGTCGTCCACGTCGTGGACATCGCGATCGACTACCGCAACACGTTCCGGCGCGACGTCGTGATCGACCTCGTCTGCTACCGCCGTTACGGCCACAACGAAGGGGACGAGCCGAGCTACACGCAGCCCCTGATGTACCAGAAGATCAAGAGCCACGCCTCGGTAGCGCGCCTCTACGGCGGGTCGCTCGTCAAGGGCGGGCATCTCACCGCGGCCGAGGCGGAGGAGATGTGGGCGTCGGAGAAGGCGGTGCTCGAACGCGCGTACGAGGAGGCGCGCGGCACCCCGAAGGCTTCCTTCGTCGACTCGCTCGCCGTGCCGCCCGCGCCGCGCCTCAATCCGGAAGGCGACGCGCGCGCGCGGCTCCAACGCGTCATCGGCGCGGTTTCGACGGTGCCCGAGGGCTTCGAGGTCCACCCGAAGCTGAAGGCCCTCCTGAAGAAGCGCGCCGAGTACGGCAGCGGGAAGCCCGAGATCGACTGGGCCGGCGGCGAGATGCTCGCGTTCGGAATGCTCCTCCTGGAAGGCACGCCCGTGCGGCTCTCGGGGCAGGACTCCGGCCGCGGCACGTTCAGCAACCGCCACGCCGTCCTCGCGGACGTCGCGAGAGGCGCGGAATGGGTCCCGCTCAACACGATCGCGGCCGAGCAGGCGCGCTTCGAGGTCATCGACAGCCTGCTGTCCGAGAACGCCGTCATGGGCTTCGAGTTCGGCTACGCCGTGACCGACCCGTCGACGCTCGTCCTGTGGGAAGCGCAGTTCGGCGACTTCGCGAACGGCGCGCAGGTCGTCATCGACCAGTTCATCTCGGGCTCGGAGCAGAAGTGGAATCAGCGCTGCGGCCTCGTGCTGCTGCTGCCGCACGGGCAGGAGGGCCAGGGGCCCGAGCACTCCTCGGCCCGCCTCGAGCGATTCCTCACGCTGTGCGCGGAAGACAATCTCCGGGTCGCCAACGTCACGACGCCGGCGCAGTTCTACCACCTGCTGCTTCGGCAGATGTCGAGCGAAGAGCGCAAGCCGCTGATCGCGATGACGCCGAAGAGCCTCCTCCGCCACCCAAGGGCGGTATCGACGCTGGGGGACCTCGCGGACGGCACGTTCCACGCCGTCCTCGACGACGCCGCCTTCGTCTCCGGCGGCGCGTCGGGCGTCCGCCGCATCGTTCTCGCGAGCGGCAAGCTTCTGTACGAGCTGATGGCCGCGCGGGACAAGGCGGAAAAGGGCGACGTCGCGATCGTCCGGCTCGAGCAGTTCTACCCGTTCCCCGGACGCGAGCTCGGGCAGATCCTCCAGCGCTACCCGCAGGACGCCGAGCTCGTCTGGGCGCAGGAGGAGCCGCGCAACATGGGCGGCTGGCGCTTCGTCCGCGAGCAGTTCCTCGACGGCCTCGTCGAAGGCGTGAGCCCCGAGCGCTCGCTCCGCTACATCGGCCGCCGCGACCTCGCGAGCCCCGCCCCCGGCTCCCACGGCGCGTTCCAGGTCGAGCAGGACGCGCTCGTGGCGGAGGCCGTGCGGGTGGGCGTGAGGGAGAGGGCGGCGGTTTAGACGCCTTCGCCCTCCGGGATGAGAGACGATATCGTCGCACCGACAAAGAACGATTCCGGCGAGGAGGCTTCACGCATGAAAACCCTGCGCACAACGCTGTTAGCGCTTCTGTTCCTTGCCGGCAGCGCCTTCGCGAAGCAACCCGTCCTGGTGATCTCCGTCGACGGGATGGACCAGCGCTACCTGACCGACTGCGACAGGCTAGGCTTGAAGATCCCGAATCTCCGAAAGGTCATGCGGGAAGGGCAGTGGTCCGCCGGAACCGTCGGCGTGATCCCGACGGTCACGTGGCCTTCGCACACGACCATCCTCACGGGCATCGAGCCGGCGACGCACGGTATCCTGGCCAACATCCGGCCAGCGAAGGACGGCGGCGGGCGGTACTGGTCGGTTGACAACCTGAAGGTGCAATCGCTTCTGGATGTCGCGCACAAGGCGGGCTTGAAGACAGGTTCGGTGTTCTGGCCCGTTACCGTCGATGCCGCGAGCGAGTTCAATCTCCCTAGGTTCTACAAGCAAGCCGAAGGCTTCGGGGTGGATCTCCGGTCCGTCTCGAGCAAGGCCAGCCCGACAGACCTCGTGGACAGGATCAATAGCATGTTTCCTTCGTTCCGCAAGGAGTGGATGGACGACCGCGCCCACAGTCTGGCCGTGCGCTATCTGCTCAGGGCGGAGCGGCCCGACCTGCTGCTGCTCCACCTCGGCGAGCACGACGGAGCGGCGCACGACAACGGTCCGTTTACGCCCGAGGCGATCGCGGCCCTCGAGTACATGGACGAGCTGATCGGGACGGTGCTCCAGGACGTGCCACCCAATTACGCGGTTGTGATCGTCTCGGACCATGGATTCGAGAAGCTCGAGCGCGAGGTCAACCTCGGCGTCGTCGCGAATCAGAGAGGCGTGAAGAGGCTCCGATCCGTGTGGGGCGTCGTCGTCGCGGACGACGCCGAGGCTGCGAAGCTTCTCGGCGACCTGAGGCAGGATCCGCAGTACGGGATCGGCCGCGAGGTGCCGAAGGAGGAGATCCAACGCTTCTCGCCCGACCTCCTTGGCGCCGCGGTGATTTACGAGCCGGCGCCCGGCGTGTGGTTCGGCTCGGCGACGTCGGGTGATCTCCTCTCGAAGCTCACAGAGGCAGGAAGGCACGGCCACTGGCCCACGCGCTATCGCGCGGCCTACATGGTCTGGGGCGCCGGCATCCGCCCCGAGCGGATTCCGGAGATGTCGCTCAAGGACGTCGCCGGGCGGATTGCGGCTCTGCTCGGAATACCGTTCACGCCGGGCGTCGCGAGATAGCGGGCCGGATCGCGAGGCAAGTCTTGATCCGCTGGCCGGAACGCTACGATCCCGCGCGGGCGCCCGTACACGTCTCGAACGAAATTGACATTTCGGCGCTTCCGGAGGCCGTGTGGGCCTGGCTGGTGCGGGCGCCCCTCTGGCCTTCCTGGTACCCGAACTCGGAGGATGTTGTCGTCGACGGCGGAGCTTCGGAGCTTGCCCTCGGCGTGACCTTCACCTGGCGGACCTTTGGCGTCGCGATCCGTTCCACGGTCCTTGAATTCGAGCCATTCGAGCGGATCGCGTGGAACGCGTTCGGCCTCGGCGTCGAGGCGTATCACGCATGGGAGGTCACGCCGGCGCCGGCCGGCTCGCACGTCCTCACGGAAGAGACGCAGTCCGGCTGGGCGGCGCGGCTGGGGAGCATCGTCTTCCCGAACCGGATGTCGAAACTCCACCAGATCTGGCTGGAGCGGCTCGCCGAGAAAGCGAAGGGCGGCCCGCCTCCGCGATCGTGACCCTCGAGCGCATAATTTCGCGCATGAAAAGCGGTCGTCTTCGTTTTCCCGTCGTCCTTGCGTGCGTCATGTTCGTCGCCGGCTGTACCGCCTCGGCCCCGCCCCGGAAAAGGGGCACCATGCCGGACCTCTGGCCGGGCTCCGTCGCGGGCTACCTGACGAAAGAAGAGGCGCCCGACAGCCTCACCCTCGTGCCGGCGCCGCCGGCGGCGGGATCGGCTGCCCTCGCGGCGGACGAGGAGGCGAACCGAAAGGGCCTCGCCCTGCGGGGCTCGCCGCGCTTCGCGCAGGCGACCGAGGACGCGAACCTCACGTTCCCCCGGGCGGCCGGGACCTTCTCCTGCGCGGTCGGGGCGCCGATCTCGGAAGCCGACACTCCGCAGCTTTATCTCCTCCTGCGCCGCGTCCTGAGCGACGCGGGTTTTTCGACGTCGCGCGCGAAAAACCAGTACAAGCGCCAGCGTCCGTTCCTCGTGAACAAGGAGCCCACGTGCACGCCGGCCGACGAGGCCGATCTCGCCAGGCAAGGCTCGTATCCGTCCGGGCACAGCGCGGCCGGTTGGTCGTGGGCGCTCGTCCTCGCGGAGGTCGCGCCGGACCGGGCCGACTCGATCCTCGTCCGCGGCCGCGCCTTCGGACAGAGCCGCGTCGTGTGCAACGTCCACTGGCAGGCCGACGTGAATGAGGGGCGAATCATGGGCGCCGCGACCGTCGCTCGGCTGCACGCGGACCCGGCGTTCGCCGCCGACCTCGCGGCCGCGAAGAAGGAGCTCGCCGCCGTCCGCGCGAAAGCGCTCGCGCCGGTCCGCGACTGCAGGGCCGAGGCCGACGCGCTCGCGGGAGCGCCCTCCAGGGAATGATCAGGCCCGACGTCCTCGCGTCCGAGAGCCCGTACGGCCCGTGGGGCAGCCGCGCCTGCGACGTCTGGGACACGTTTCTCGCCGCCGAGAACGGTGATGCGCCGGGGCTACGACGTCTTCTCGAGCGCGATTCCAACCTGGCTCGTGCCGAGTACTGGTACACGCCGCCGCTCCGCCTCGCGGTACGCGGGGGGCACGTCGAGGCGACGAGGATCCTCCTCGAGGCGGGAGGCGAGCCGGCCTCCCTGATCGGCGCCGACGACTTCGTCACCGTCGCGAGGGACCGCGGGCACGAAGAGGTCGCCCGGCTCGTCGAGGAATTCCGGGCCCGCCCGGGTCGCGCGGCAACCGCCGGGGCCGATCATTCGGTCTCTCCGGCGGCAGCGGCGGGGACCGCGCTGCATGCCGCCGCACTCGCCGGAGACAAAGCTCTCGTCGAGACGCTCCTCGCGCAGGGCGCGGACCCGAACTTTCACGTGGATTCCGCGGGCAGCGCCACGTATGCCGCGAAGACTCCTGAGATCCGGGCGCTTCTCTTCGCGCGCGGCGGCCGGCTCGACGCCTTCGATCTCGTCTGGCTCGGGGAAGACGACGAGGTTGTGCGCCGCGTCGCCGCGAACCCCGCGGAGGCTCATTCGGGCTGCGGCGGTGTATTCACGGCCGCCTGCAAATTGGGCAAGCGCGATCTCCTGGTGCGGCTGCTCGAGGCGGGTGCCCGGGTGCCGCCGGTCCTGACCGAGTGCCGCTCGTACCTGATGAGCGACCCCGGGATGCTCCGGCTCCTCCTCGAGACCGGCATGAACCCCGACCTTTCGAACTGGCAGCGCCAGACGCCGCTTCACGACCTGTGCGCCCGCGACGGCCGCGGCCGCACGAAGGCCCATCGCGTGGAATGCGCGGGACTCCTGCTCGACGCCGGGGCGGCGATGTCCGCGCGGGACGAGGAATACCGTTCGACGCCGCTCGCCTGGGCGGCCCGCAGCGACCTCGTCGACATGGTCGAGCTGCTGCTCGCGCGCGGCGCGCCGATCAGCCTTCCGGACGACGCGCCGTGGGCCACGCCGCTCGCGTGGGCGGAGAAGAGGGGACACCGCCGGATCGCGGGCATGCTGCGGAGCGCGGGCGCGGCCGCATGATCCCGAGGATGAAGGGGGGAGGAACCGTGAAGAACTCTTGTCGGCTCGTCGCCTTCGGCTTCGCCGCGCTCCTCGTCGCGTTCCCCGCGCTCGCCGCGGACCGGGCGGCCGCCCTCAACGCGGCGCGCGAGGTCGTGCAGAAGGCCCGTTACGCGACGTTCATCACGCTCGGGGAGGACGGCCAGCCGCAGGCGCGCATCGTCGACGCGCTCGGGCCCGACGAGGACTTCGTCGTGTGGGTCGCGACGAACCCGGCGACGCGCAAGGTCGCCGAGATCGCGAAGGAACCGCGCGTGACGATGTTGTTTTTCGACCCTGCGGGCCCGGCCTACGTCACGCTCGTCGGGAGCGCGCGCCTCGTGACCGATCCCGCCGTGAAGGCGAAGCGCTGGAAGAGCGCGTGGGCGCCGTTCTACAAGGACGAGCACCGCGGCGCGGACTTCGTGCTCCTCGCGGTCGTTCCGCGCCGGCTGGAGATCGTCAGCGAGGCGCACGGCCTCATCAACGACCCGAAGAACTGGCGGCCGGTCTCGATCGACTTTCCCGCGAAGCCGGGACCGTGAAGACGGTCGGCTGGCGAGTTGACATCACGACATCAACTTGACACGATGATGCCATGAGGACCACGCTCCAGATTGATGATGACGTTCTCGCCGCCGCGAAGGCGCGCGCCCAGGCCCGCTCGGAGTCTGTCGGCAAGGCGCTTTCGGAGCTCGCCCGGAAGGGGGCGCGGATCGAGATGCCGGTGAAGCGCGTTGGCGGCCTCGTCGTCTTCCAGCTTCCCGCGGACTCGCCCCCCGTCACGATGGACCTCGTGAGGCGCCTCGAAGGCGAGCCGCGCTGAGCCACGCTCTCCTCGACGTGAACGCCCTGATTGCCCTGCTCTGGCCGGCTCATGCCCAGCACG
>JAMQPJ010000406.1 GCA_023717585.1 Thermoanaerobaculia bacterium | reverse complement strand
CCTGGACGCCCTCGAGGATGAGCCTCTCGTCACCCCCGAGCGAGGGGATGCTGAAGACGCCGCGCGGCACGTCCGTGACGCGGTCGAAAAAGTGGCGCGAGCCGTCCCGGGACCACTCGACGCGGTGCACGGAGCCCGCGTCGCGCCGCTTCGTGAGGACGGTCCAGTCCCCCGAGGAGGGGTCCATGACGGCGACCTGCGCGAGGCCTCCCACGATCGTGAGAAACGCGATGCGGCGCCCGTCCGGCGAGCCGCGCGGCGCGAGGACGCGCGTCGATCCCCCCATCACGAGAGAGCCTGTCCAGCTCGGCGGGGGAGCGTCGCTCACCTCGTGGCGGAGCCAGTACCCGAATCCCGCGCCGGCCCCGGCGATCGCGAGGATGCCGAGCGCCGCGGCGACGATGCGGCCTGCGCGGCGCCCGACAGAGGCCGGTTTCCGGGCGGGTTCGGCCTCGTCCGATGCCGCGGAGGTCGCGCCCGGGGCCGAAGTCGCGACTTTCATGCTCTCGGTCCCGAAGAGGCCGTCCGTGTTGAGCTGCATCTGCCTGAGATCGCGCGCGAGGTCGCGCGTCGAGGCGTAGCGTTCGTCGGGGTCCTTCGAGAGGCAGCGTTCGATGATCCAGCGAACGGGCACGGGAAGGCGCGGCGCGAGAGCCGTGAGCGGCTCCGGTTCCTCGCGGATGACCGCCGTGAGGGTCTCGACCGTGGTCGGGCGGTCGAAAGCCCGTTTCCCCGTCGCGAGCTCGTAGAAGATCAGTCCCGCCGCGAACTGGTCCGAGCGGAAATCCACGGTGCGGCCCGCCGCCTGCTCGGGCGACATGTACGAAGGCGTACCGATCGTGATGCCGGTCGCGGTCTGAAAGGGGGCCTCGGAGCTCGCGAGTCCGGAGTCCGACAGCTTCGCGATTCCGAAGTCGAGGATCTTGAGGAACCCCTCGGCCGACACCATGAGATTCTCGGGCTTCAGATCCCGGTGCACGATGCGCACGCCGTGGGCGCGCGCGAGTCCGTCCGTGAGCTGCGCGGCAAGATCCACGAGGCGGCGGACGGGAACGGGACCGTCCGAGAGGATCTCCCGCAGGGTTTTTCCCGCGATGAGCTCCATCGCGAGGTAAGGCACGCCCGCGGCCTGCCCGATTTCGTAGATCGTGACGATGTTCGGGTGATTCAGCGCGGAAGCCGCGCGCGCCTCCTGCGCGAACCTGAGGAGCCCCTCGCGGTCCGACAGGAGATGGGCGGACAGGATCTTCAGGGCGACGTCCCGGCCGAGCCGGGTGTCCTTCGCGCGATAGACCTCGCCCATCGACCCGGATCCCAGCGGAGCCAGGACCTCGAAAGGACCGAGATGCGTTCCGGCGGCGAGGGGCACCGACGAAAGGATACGTCAGCGCGCGAAGGTCTCCCTCAATCCGGTTTCTTGACGACTTTCCCGCGCGAGATCACCGCGACCGTCTTCTCCATCGTCTTGATGTCGAGGAGCGGGTCGCCGGAGACCGCGACGAGGTCCGCGACGCAGCCCGCGTCCAGGCAGCCGAGCTTTCCGTCCTTGTGCGGCCCGAGGAGGTCGGCCGCGACCGTCGTCGCCGAGCGGAGCGCGTCCCACGGCGTCATGCCCCACGCGACCATGAACGAGAACTCTTCCGCCTGGTTCCGCTTGTCCCAGTCGAAGCCTCCGGCGTCCGTTCCGAACGCGATCGGCGCGCCAGCCCTGTAGGCCCGCTTGAACGACTCCTGCGCCGCGGCCCAGAGCTGTTCCCAGATCGGGTTCGTCTTGCTGCGCGGACCCTTCACGAAGTCGGTGACGGTGATCGTCGGACAGTAGGCGATCTTCTTCGCGGCCATCGTCTTGACGGTCTCGTCGTCGAGAACGTCGCCGTGCTCGAGGGAGTCGACGCCCGCCGCGAGCGCGATCCGGTGGCCCGTCGGCGTCATCGAGTGAGCCGCGACCTTCTTCCTGACGCGGTGGGCCTCGTCGACGATCGCGTTCATCTCGTCCCGCGTGAAGTTCGGGACGGAGGCCCAGCCGCCGTCCGGCGTCCGGTAGTAGGACCCGTCCGCGTAGACCTTGATCCAGTCGACGCCGAACTGCGCCTGCCAGCGGACGGCCTTTCGGCAGTCGTCGGCGCCGTCGCACTTGAGGACGCCGTCGGGCATCTTCCGCTCCCACGAGTAGCCGAGAAGCGGGTAGCGGCCCGTGACGCTCATCCCCGGGCCCGAGGCGAGGACGCGCGGCCCGGGCACGATGCCGAGCGAAAAGGCCTTGCGCAGGTCGACGTCCGTGAAACCCGCGCCCTCGGTCCCGAGGTCGCGGAGGGTCGTGAAGCCGTGGTCGAGCGCGATGCGCGCGGCGGCCGCGGCGCGGAGCGCGCGGTAGGGCGTCGATTCCTTGAGGACCTGCTCGTCGTACTCCTCGGACGTCGCGTCCCCCTGCAGGAGGAGATGCGTGTGCGCGTCGATGAGGCCCGGGAGACAGGTGTATGCCGAAAGATCGAGGACTGAAGAGGGGGATTCGGAAGATTTCTTAGAAGGTGAAGAGGGAGGGGGCGCGGCGGCGGCACTCGCGGCCTCGACCCTCGCCACCTTTCCACCTTCAAAGAGAATCTTCATGTTCGTCTTCGATACGCGGCTTCCCGGATCGAGGAGGGTCCCGCATTTCACGGCCAGAGGCTCCGCGGCGAGCGGCAGGGTCAACGCAGCGGCGAGCAGCGCGAGGCGGATTCGCATTTGACGGAATCTCCCATCCCGCTCAGGATGAGCGAGATTATGAGCCGGGTGGAGGAGCTGCGGGAGGCCCGCGTCGAAATGGAGCGGGTCCGCGCGGAGATCCTGGCGGCAGTCGCGGCGAGGCCGGAGGGCGAGCTCCTCGCGGGCCCCGCGGACGGAGGCTGGAGCGCGGCCGAGATCCTCGACCACATCCGCACGGCCGAGAGCTCTCTCGTGAAGGCCCTCTCGAAGCTCGAGCGCGGCGAGGCGACGCGCGTTCCCACGCGCGCCTGGTACTACCGGCTGCCGATGACCCCGGTCTTCTGGCCGATCAAGCTGCCTGCGCCGAAGCTCGTCCGCCCGCGCCCGCGCGCGGACGTCAAGCGGGGAGAAGTCCTCGAAGGTCTCGCGGCGTCGCGCCGCGACCTTCTCGCGCTCGTCGACCGGATGGGCGAGGAGCGCTTCGCGAGGCTCGTCTTCCCGCATTTCCTACTCGGGCGCTTCACGGGCGTCTCCTGGTTCCGGTTCATCGCGGGGCACGAGGGCAAGCATCTGAAGCAGCTCCGGCGCGCGCTGGCGGCGCCGAAGGTCCTACGCTGCGCGAGCGCCGTTTCAAGGGGCTGAGTCAGCGATGTGCGGCCGGGCCGGGTCCATGCGGTCGCGCGCTCACCGCGCGCCGCGGCCCGTGAGGACCGTGGGAATCGTGCGCAGCAGGATCTTCGCGTCGAGGCCGAGGCTCCAGTTGTCGATGTAGGCGAGATCGAGGTTCATCCATTCGTCGAACCGCGCGATCTCGCTGCGCCCCGAGACCTGCCAGAGCCCGGTGACGCCGGGCTTCATCGAGAGGCGCCGCCGCTGCCATCTTTCGTAGCGCGCGACCTCCTCGGGGAGCGGCGGACGCGGTCCGACGAGAGACATCTCCCCGCGCAGGACGTTCCAGAGCTGGGGAATCTCGTCGAAGGAGAAGCGGCGGATCAGGCGCCCGAAGCTCGTGAGGCGGGGGTCGTTCGCGGCCTTGAAGACCGGACCGTCGTGCTCGTTGAGGTGCTGGACGCCGTCCATGAGCTCCTCGGCCCCATCGACCATCGTGCGGAGCTTGACGAGGGTGAACGGGCGTCCGTTCAGCCCGCAGCGCGTCTGCCGGAAGAGAACGGGACCGCGCGACGTGAGCTTGATGATGAGGGCGGCAAGCGTGACGGGCACGAGGGACACGACGCCGATGAGGACCGAAAGGAAGATGTCGACGACGCGTTTCACGAGGATCGAAACGCCTTCGCCCGGCGTGGTCGAGAACGTGAGGAGCGGCGTCCCGTCGAGCTCCTCGAGCTCCACGCGCGCGAGGACGTGCGGGAAGAAGTCCAGCACGAGCCGCGTCTTCACGCCCATCTCCTCGCAGAGCAGGAAGATGTCCTCGAGCTTCGGCAGGTCGCCGCGGTCCACGGCGAGGACGACCTCGTCGACCGTGAGCTCCGTGAGGATCTTCGGGAAGTCCTGCAGCGAGCCGAGAAGAGGCACTCCGTTCGCGGTCGTCGTCTGACCGTCCTCGGCGGGCTTCTCGCGCACGAGACCGAGGAGCTTCAGGCCCCACCAGGGGTGCTCGCGGATGAGCCGGGCCATCGACGCGGCGCGCGGCGTGTCGCCCACGAGAACGACCGTGCGGAAGTTGAACCCCAGAGAGCGCACGCGCCGGGCCACGAGACGGACCGTGATCCGCTCGGCGACGAGGAAGAGGATGTTCACTCCGAAGAAGATCGCGAGGAACGGGCGCGAGATGAAGTCCCACCGCGCGGCGAAGACGACGAGCGCGAGAAGGAGGCTTCCGAAGAGGGACGTTCGCGTCATGAGCGCGACTTCGTCCTTCAAGCGCAGGGTGCGGTGGCTGCGATAGGCGCCCTCGAGGAACAGGAGCCCCGAGAAGATGAGGACCGTGGGCGCGACGAGGACGAGATACATGTTGAACTCGTAGAGGGGCCCGAGCCGGCTGAAGAGGCGGGGAAGGATCTCGCTCCGAAGCGCGTACGCCACGGGCAGCGTCGCGAGCGTGACGCTGAGGTCGGCCGCGTACAGGAGTGCGGCGATCGTCCGGGCCTGTTGCTTCAGCATTCGGAGCCGGGAGCTTCCCGCTACCCCCCGATGCTAGCAAGGGCCGGGACTTCGAGCTTCTGAGGGGCGTCAGGATCCCGCGAGGAGGGCCTCGTAGGCGTCTGCGACGGAGTCCCAGAGATACCGCGAACGGGCGCGCTCGCTCGCGGCCCGGCCGGCCCTTTCCCGCGCCGCGGGGTCGGCCAGGAGCGCGGTCACGCCGGCGGCGAGGCTCTCCGCGCGGCGGACGTCGACGTACAGCGCGGCCTCGCCGGCCGCCTCGCGGTTCTCCGGAGTGTCGTGGACGACGAGAGGCCGCCCGAACCCCATCGCCTCGACGAGCGCGGGGTGCGTGCCGCCGACCTCGGTCGCGTGCACGTAGACCGCCGCGTTCGCGAGCAGCTCGTGGTACGGCTCGCCGTAGAGCGCGCCGGGCAGCAGGACGCGCGGATCGCCGGCGGCTTCCGTCCGGACGCGCGCGAGAAGGGCATTCGCGTACGGGGCCGCCCCCACGAGGACGAGCTTCGTATCGCCGGGCACAAAGCGGAACGCGCGCACGACCGCGTCGGGGTTGTTCTCGGGCTCGAAGCGCGACACGTAGAGAACGTAGCCCCCCGCGACGAGACCGAGCCGCTCGAGCGCCGCGCGCCCGGTCGGAGGCGTCAGGTCGGAGCCATACGGGATGTAGACGGAATCTTTGCCGTAGGTACCCTGGTAGTAGGCCTCGATCGACCGCGCGTCCGTCACGACGGAGTCCGGCATCACGCACGACAGGCGCTCCGAGAGCGCGTAGACGAGCCTTCCGAGAGCGTTCCATTTCCGGCGGTTCCGCTCGAGGCCGTCCACGTTCAGGACGATCCGCGTCGGGGCTCCGAGGAGGCGGGGCAGCCGGCAGAGGAGGGCGTTCGCGCCGTTGCACACGAGGACGGCGTCGAAGCCCTGCGTCGCGGCGTGAAGGCCCGACAGGGCGGCGTGCACGGCGGTGTCGAAGTACTTCCGCCGAACCGTCGGGACGTGCACGACGCGCGCCCCGCGGTGGGACGGCACGACGGCGCCGACTCCGTGGGCGCGGGCGTACACGGTGACGTCGTGCCCCCGGTCGGCGAGACGGGCGGAGAGCTCCTCGGCGAGCGTCTCGAAGCCGCCGTAGGCGGCCGGAACTCCGCGCGTTCCCAGGATGGCGAGCTTCATGCGCCGGCGCGGCGCGCCCCCTCCGGAGAGGACGTGAACCACGGAAGGAGCGCACGGTCGGGGACGAGTCGGGCTGCGGCGATCATGGCCCGCTTGGAGAGGAGACGATCGCGGTTCGCCGAAAGCCAGCGGAGGGCCGGAAGCGACGTGCGCTCCACGGTGAGGCACGCCCCCACGACGACGAGGTCGCGCGCGAAGGTGCGGAGGAACGTCGCCTTGAGATGCTCCCTTCCCGCGTTGTTGATGCGGAGAAGGAAACGGTTCTTGACCGAATGGAGGTTCGCCGCCGGCGACATCTCCCGCCGCCGCTCGGGCAGGTTGCGCCGCCGGTGCCAGGCGCGGGCGGCGGGTACGCAGCGGGCGGTCCAGCCGCGGCCACGGAGCCGCCACGCGAGATCGACGTCTTCGCGGTAGAGAAAGAAGTCATTGTCGAAAAACCCCGTCTCGATGCGGACGTCGAGAAGCGCCGCCGTCCGGTAGAGCGCGATGCAACCCGAGACGCCGAAGACCTCCGCCCCCTCGTCGTAACGCCCGTCGTCGCGGATGTCCGCTCCGATGTCGAAGTGCCGGCCGTTCGGCGTCATGCGAATGCCCACCGTGTCGAGCACGTCCGTGGGCACGAGGTCGGCGCCGTCCGCCCGGAGGATCTTCCCCGTGAACGCTCCGGCGCGCGCGTAATCCGGGCGGCCGGCCTCGGCGAGCAGGCGCTCCAGGTAATCGGGTGCGAGGACGACGTCGGAATTGAGGACGAGGACCCACGGACTTCCCGCCTCGACGGCGCGGGCGATCGCGAGGTTGTGGCCGCCCGTGTAGCCGAGGTTCTCGCGGGACGGCACGACCGCGAGCGGCACGGGCGTCACCTTTTCGAAGGCCGCGAACGTGGCGCGCGTGCCGTCCTCCGACGCGTTGTCCACCGCGACGATCGCGAAATCGCGGAACGTCTGCGCGAAGAGGGAGGGGAGAAGTTTTTCGACGTCGCGCGACTCGTTGTGCGTGACGATCGAGACGAGGACGGTGGGAGGCGCCGCACCCGTCACGCGGCCCGTCCTTCGGGAAAAAGCGCGGAGCGCCAGCCGAGACCGAGGAGCCCCCGCACGACCCTCGCGTGCGCGACGGCGGCGTCCCCTCGCGCGTGGTCGGGCCTCACGACGGGCAGGAGCGCGAGCCTCACGAGCGCTCCGAGGAGCGTCGAGAATCGCGCGACGGCGCGGACGCCCGGAGAGGCATGGCGCGCCAGGTACAAAAAGAGATTCCGGACATAAGCCGGACGGAAATCGCGGTAGGGAATCGCGTTCATCGTGACGCCGCCCACGTGAGTGGCGCGGCCCTCCGGAACGTACCGGATTCTCCGGCCCGATTCCAGGAGGCGCGCGCAGAAGTCCACGTCCTCGAACCACGCGGGGCTGTAGACGGGGTCGAAACCGTCAAGCGCCTCGAACGCGTCGCGCCGGACGAGGAGGGCAGCGGCCGCGGGCTGCTCCACGTCGAAGGCCGTACCGCGATCCCGGTCGAGATAACGGTCGTGCCGAAAGCCCGGGTTCTCCGGGAAGAGGCGATCGACGAGGAGCGCCTCGCGGACGAGAGAGCCGATCGACGGGAGCCGGCGGAGCTGGAACCGCTCCTGCCCGTCGCCCGTCAGCCGCGGCGCGACGGCGGCGACCGCGGGATCCGCGTCGAGCGCGCCGAGCAGCGCGGCGAGCGTCCGGGAACCGTCCACGAGCGCGGCGTCCGGGTTCAGGAAGAGGATCGTCTCGGAGGGAGCCCCTTCCCGCGCGGCGCGGTTGCACGCGGGCCCGAAGCCGAGGTTCGCGCCGGCCTCGATCACGCGGGCGCCCGCCGACCGGGCGATCTCCGCCGAGCCGTCGGAGGAGGCGTTGTCCACGACCAGCACGGGAACGCCCTCCGGAACCGACGCGACGGCCTCGCGCAGATGGAGGGACGAGTTCCAGGACACGAGGGCGACGAGGACGCGGGGAATGGGCACGCCCCTTAGAATATGGGGTTCGATGATTTCGCGGGATTTTCTTAGAAAGGAATTCGAGCGGCTGCCCCATCTGTTCCGGCAGCGCAACGTGCCGGCCGGCGCGCTGGAGGAATGGCGCGAAATCGACGCCGTTCGAAGAATGAGGCTCACGCAGGCGGAGTCCGCGCGCGCAGCGCGGAATTCACTTTCTCAGAGAATTGGCGCGAAGCGCAAAGCAGGCGAAGATTCAGCCGCTGAGGAACAGCTCTCGAAAAGCGTAGCCACACAGGTTCTTTCTCTCGAAGCAGAATTGAAAGTGTTGGACGAGCGCCTCGTTCCCATCGAAGCGACGCTGCCCAACATTCCGGACGACTCCGTACCCGACGGCGAGGACGAGACGGCGAACGTGGTCCTGAAAAGCTGGAGCGAGCCGACCCGCTTCGACTTCCCGCCGCAGGCCCACTGGGATCTCGGACCGGCACTCGGCATTCTCGACTTCGAGCGCGCGGCGAAGATCGCGGGAGCGCGCTTCACGGTTCTCAAAGGGCCGGCCTCGCTGCTGTCGCGCGCGCTCATCCAGTTTTTTCTCGACGTGCACACGCGGGAGCACGGTTACACCGAAGTTCTGCCGCCGTTCCTCGTGAATTCCGCCTCTCTTTTCAGCACGGGCCAGCTCCCGAAGTTCGAGGAAGACCTCTTTCGCCTGCAGGGGACGGACTGGTTCCTGACGCCAACGGCCGAGGTCCCGGTCACGAACCTCCACCGGGACGAGGTGCTGCTGGAGTCCGAGCTCCCCATCTCCTACTGCGCGTATACGCCGTGCTTCCGCGCTGAAGCGGGAGCCGCGGGACGGGACACGCGGGGCATGATCCGCCAGCACCAGTTCGACAAGGTCGAGCTCGTGAAGTTCACGCGCAGCGGAGCCTCGCAAGCCGAGCACGAGCGGCTCACGCGCGACGCCGAGGATCTTCTCGAGCGCCTCGAGCTTCCGTACCGGCGCATCGTCCTGTGCCGCGGCGACATGGGTTTCGCGTCGGCGAAGACCTACGACCTCGAGGTCTGGCTGCCCGGTCAGGACGGCTACAAGGAGATCTCGTCGTGCTCGAACTTCGGCGACTTCCAGGCCCGCCGCGCGGCCATCCGCGTGAAAGTCGAAGGGGCCGGCGGGAAGAACCGGAACGAGCTCGTCCACACGCTGAACGGCTCGGGCCTTCCCGTCGGGCGCACGCTCGTCGCCATCCTCGAGAACTTCCAGCGGAAGGACGGCTCCGTCGCGATCCCGAAGGTCCTCCAGCCCTATTGCGGGGGCCTCACGGAGATCCGGAGGCTCTGAAGAACGCGGGGGTTGGCGGAGGAGGAGGGATTCGAACCCCCGGTACCTTTCGGTACAACGGTTTTCAAGACCGCCGCCTTAAACCACTCGGCCACTCCTCCGCCTGCCGATCATCCTCTATCAGAGATTATCCTCTCTCCCTGCTAGACTTCGCGGCCCGGCGAGCCGCCGTGGACAGGTGGGTGAGTGGCTTAAACCAGCGGTTTGCTAAACCGCCGTAGGGCTTTAAAACCTTACCGGGGGTTCGAATCCCCCCCTGTCCGCCACTTTCGACGCGTGGCTGGGCCCGGGAATGGAAACTTTTGTCCCAGGGAACCCGTACCAAGCGGGTGGAGTCAAGCGTTCAGAATCGGAAGGGAGCCCTACCGTGACCACGCGGATCAAAGTTGCGATCGGGGTGGGCGTGGCCGCCGTGCTCGGCCTCGTCGCCTTCGCCTCGGTGAAGAGCCGGGACAAGAACATCGTCAAGGTGACGACGGCGAAGGTCGCGAAGGCTCCTCTCGTCGCGACCGTGAGCTGCAACGGCCGCGTGCGCGCGAAGACGAAGGTCGACATCTCGTCGCAGGTCATGGGACAGATCGTGACGCTCGCGGTCCGCGAGGGCGACCGCGTCAAGAAGGGCGATCTCCTGCTCCAGATCGACAAGGCCCAGTTCGACGCCGGCGCGCAGGCGACGCAGGCCGGGCTCGACGCGCTCTTCGCCCAGCGGGAATCCGACCGCGCGACGCGAGAACAGGCTGACCGCGATTACACCCGCGAGCAGAAGAACTTCGAGGCGAAGATCACCTCCGAGCAGATGCTCCAGAAGGCGAAGCTCGCGCTCGACGCCGCCGCCGCGAACGAGCGGGCGACCGAACGGCGGATCGAGCAGGCGCGCGCGAACCTCATGGGAAACAGGGACAGCCTTCGGAAGACGACGCTCGTGTCGCCCATCGACGGGGTCGTGACCGCGAAGCCCGTGGAGCAGGGCGAGAACGCGATCATCGGCACCATGAACAACCCCGGCACGATTCTCGTGACGGTCTCGGACATGTCGATCGTCGAAGGCGAGATGGAAGTCGACGAGACCGACGTCCCGCACGTAAAGGTCGGGCAGAAGGCGAGCCTCACCTTCGACGCCTACCCCGAGAAGAAGTTCGAGGGCGTCGTGACGGAGATCGGCGGCAGCCCGATCACGAAGTCCGCGCTCGGGACCGACTCCTCCGCCGTGAACTTCAAGGTCAGGGTGCAGGTCGCGAACCCGCCTCCGAACATCCGCCCCGGCTTCTCCGTCTCGGGGAAGATCGAGACCGACCGCCGCGAAGCGACCCTTGCGATTCCGATCCCGGCCCTCGTCGTCGCCGATCCGGCTTCGCTGGAGCGCACGAAGCCCGGCAAGAAGGCGACGCCGGCCGCCGCCGCGACACCCACCACCGCAACCCCGGCCACGGCGGGCGCCTCGGAAAAGAAAAAGGACGTCGAGGGCGTCTTCCTCGTCAAGAAGGACGGGACGGTCGAGTTTCGAAAGGTCAAGACGGGAATCAACGCCGACCTCCAGACGGAAGTCCTCGAGGGCCTCACGGAGGGAGAGGAGATCGTCACGGGCCCCTTCAAGGCTCTCCGCCAGATCAAGATCGGCGACCGCGTGAAGGTGGACAACTCGGCTCCCGCGGCGGACGCCGCGAAGAAGACCTGAGGCGGCCGTGCTCATCGGGGAGCTCGTGCGCGTTGCCTGGAAGGCCGTCACGGCGCACAAGCTCCGCTCGTTCCTGACTCTTCTCGGCGTCATCATCGGGGTCATGACCGTCGTCGCCGTCGTGGCGGTCATCTCGGGCCTCAACAACTACGTCGCGACGAAGATCTTCTCGCTCTCTCCGGACGTGTTCGCCGTGACGCGCTGGGGGATCATCACGTCGCGCGAGGAGTTCCTCGCCGCCCTCAAGCGGAAGCCAGTCTCGAAGGCCGAGTTCGACCAGGTCGTGCGCCTCGCGCGGCACGCCGAGAAGATCGGCGCGTCGTCGGGCACGTCGCGCCTCGCCCGCTACGGCAACCGCAGGCTCTCGAGCGTGCAGGTCTCCGGGACGACGTCGAACATGAGCGAGATCCGGAACCTCGACCTCGAGTCGGGCCGGTTCTTCACGGAGATGGAGAACGAGCACCGCGCGTACGTCGCGGTGATCGGCTCCGACCTTCGGGACGAGCTTTTTCCGCGCGTCGACCCCATCGGGCGGACGTTCACGCTGAACGGGATCCCGTTCGAGGTCATCGGGCTGCTCGTCAAGCAGGGCTCCGTCCTCGGCCAGAGTCAGGACACGATCGCCTACATTCCGCGCGAGACGCTCTGCAAGTCCTGGGGCGCGAACCGGAACATCGCCATCCTCGTCAAGGCGAAGGGCGGCGTTCCCGGCGTTCCGGCCGCCATGGACGAGATGCGCTCGATTTTCCGCTCGCTCCGCCACACGGACCCGAAAGCGCCCGACCCGGTCTCGTTCGTGAACGCGGACTCGATCCAGGTCGTCTGGAAGGCGATCACGGCGGCCGCGTTCGCGCTCCTCGTCTTCATCAGCGGGATCTCCCTCGTCGTGGGCGCGATCGTGATCGCGAACATCATGCTCGTCTCCGTGATCGAGCGGACGAAGGAGATCGGACTCCGGCTCGCCGTCGGGGCCCGCAAACGCGACATCCTGTCCCAGTTCCTGCTCGAGGCGGGCCTTCTCGCGCTCGGCGGCGGCTGCCTCGGCGTTTTCTTCGGCTGGCTCATCGCGCTCTGCGTGGACGCGTTCACGCCGCTTCCGACGCTCGTGACGGGCGGGCTCGTCGTCTCGGGGCTCGCGCTCGCGACGCTCACGGGCCTCGTCGCCGGTGTGTTCCCGGCCATCAAGGCATCGCGCCTCACCCCGATCGAGGCCCTTCGATATGAGTAGACACGTCACCAGATGACACACGCCCTCGAGTCGTTCCGCCGCATCGTCGTCGAGAACCTGAGGTTCGCGCTGACCGCGCTCCGCGCGCACAAGCTGCGCGCGTTTCTCACGATGGTGGGCATCGTCATCGGTGTCTGGACCGTCATCAGCATGGTCGCGCTCGTGACGGGCTTCGACCGCTCCCAGACCGAGGCTTTCTCGTCGTTCGGGACGACGCTCGTCCAGTTCCAGAAGTTCGAGCCGCGCTTCGGCCCGGGCCACCGCTCCGAGGAGGAGAGGAAGCGCAAGGACCTCACGCTCGAGGACTCGAACGCCCTCCTGGAGCTCTGCCCGTCCATCCTCGCCGTCTCGCCCGAGCGCTACATGTGGACGCCCTCCCAGGTCAAGGCGAACGGGGTCGAGGCGAACACGCCCCAGGTCGCGGGCGGGAACCAGAGCTACGCGATCTGCAACAACTGGGAGATCAAGGACGGCCGCAACATCACGGAAACGGACGTCCTTCACGGAACGGACGTTGCGGTGCTCGGGCAGGACGTCGTCGAGTCGCTCTACAAGGGCAAGGACCCGCTCGGCCAGAACCTCACGATCAACGGCAAGCGGATGCAGGTCGTCGGGACGCTCGTGAAGAAAGGCTCGTCGGGCTTCGGCGGGCAGCCCGACAACTTCGTCCTGATCCCGTTCTCGACGTTCGACCGCCACTTCCCGCAGACGAAGAACTCGCACGACGACACGATCCACATCGCGACGATCCCGCGCTCGCCCGAGCTCGTCGAGAGGATCATCGAGGAGGGGACGGCCGTCCTCCGGGCGCGGCGCAAGGTGCCCTTCAACGCCCCGAACGACTTCGCGATCTTCACGGCCGAGAAGATGCTCGCCCAGATGCAGGCCGTCACGAACGCCATCTCGGGCGTCATGGTCCTGATCGCGGCGATCGCCCTCCTCGTGGGCGGCGTCGGCGTCATGAACATCATGCTCGTCTCGGTGACCGAGCGGACGAAGGAAATCGGCCTTCGAAAGGCGGTCGGAGCCCTCCGCCGCGACATCTCGCTCCAGTTCCTGACGGAGGCGATGACGCTGACCGCCCTCGGCGGCGCCGTCGGCGTCCTGCTCGGCCTCTTGACAGCGCTCATCGTCCGGAACGTCTCGAGCCTTCGGACCGAGGCGCCGCTCTGGAGCATCCTTCTCGGCCTCGGCGTCTCCGTCTCGATCGGCCTCTTCTTCGGGATCTACCCGGCGATGAAGGCCGCCCGCCTCGACCCGATCGACGCGCTCCGCTGGGAATGACTTCGGCTACGATCGCGCCATGGCGCTCGTGCCGAAGATGCTGCAGGTGCTCGGGGAGGAACTGGCCGTCGTTTGGAGCGACGGGGCCGAGAGCTACCTGCCGCTCACGACGGTCCGCCGCCTCTGCCCCTGCGCGGGCTGCTCGGGGGAGCGCGACCTCCTCGGCCGCCTCGCGAAGCCGCCGGGGAAGCCGCTGACCCGGGAGTCGTTCCAGGCGGTGTCGACGGTCCCGGTCGGCGGCTACGCCGTCCAGATCTTCTGGGCCGACGGGCACTCGGACGGGCTCTTTCCTTACGTGAAGCTCCGCGAATGGGCGGAGCACCCGCCCGACCTGCCGCCCGTCTCGGCGTTCCCCCTCCTCCCCGTCCGGTGAATCAGGGCTGATCTGATCCTGGGGGTTTCTCGATCCCCCCGGACCCCCCCGCGAGAGAGATCAGGGCTTCTTCTCTTCGAGCGCCTTGCGGACGACCTTCGAGAAGTCGGGGTGCGTCGACCCCTTGACCGTGCTCGCGTAGAGGGCCGCGACCGCGCGCGGGCCCGCGGCGAGCGCGCGAAGATACGCCTCGCGCCCGGCCTGCCGCAGGAGGAGGTCGGTCACCTGGGCCCCGACGATGGC
>JAMQPJ010000400.1 GCA_023717585.1 Thermoanaerobaculia bacterium | reverse complement strand
CTCGAGCGACTTCGGCGCGATCCTCTTCAGCGCCGACCAGGCCGCCGTGAGAGTCGTCAGTCAGACCTCCACGCCGCCCCCATCAGGCGTCGGCACGTTCGGTCAGGCGGTGCCCGGCTTCGGGCCCGCGGACTTCGCGACAGCCTACACGCCACGAACGCTCGCCGGCCTCCGGCAGGATTCCTCCTTCCGGACGAACGCGGTCATCGCGAACGCGACCGACAAGCCCGCGCACGTCGACCTCACGCTCAAGTCCGAGACCGGGGCGACGCTCGGGACGGGCGCCTACGATCTCCTGCCGTACGAGATGCGGCAGATCGGAACGGTCGTCACCGCGCTCGGCGCCCCCAGCGGCACGGCCAACGTCTCTCTCATCGTCTCCACGCCGACGGCGGGCGCCCGAATCGCGACGTACGCGGCTATCATCGACCAGACGACGAACGACCCGAGGACGATCCTTCCCTAGGGAGTTCGAGAAGAGAGATCGCGGCACGCGTATGGCCATGACCGTGGGCATCATGGGACTCGGAAGAATCGGACGAAACGTCTTCCGGATCCTCTACAAGAGAGACGACATCGTGATCAGGGCCGTGAGCGACCTGGGCGACGCGGCCTCCGTCGAGTATCTGCTGAAGTTCGACACCCTCTTCGGCCGCTTCCCGGACGAGATCAGCGCCAGGGACGGACATCTCTACGTCGCGGGGCGTCAGATCGCGCTCCTCGCGGGGCAGGAGAAGGGCGTCATTCCGCCCTGGGGCGACCTCGGCGTGGACACCGTGGTCGAGGCTACGGCGCGCAAGCTGACACGGGCCGAGCTGGAGAAGCACCTTCAGGCGGGTGCGAAGCGCGTCATTCTGTGCGAACCGCCGGTGGATCCGCTCGACCTGACGGTCGTGAACGGAATCAACGACGATCTCTTGAAGAGAGAGCACCGCATCGTCTCGAGCGCATCCTCCACCGTTCACTGCGTGGCGCCGCTCGCGAAGATCCTGCTCGACGCCTTCGGCATCCGGAAGCTGCTTTTCACGACGATCCACTCCTACACGAACCAGCACCGGCTCGCGGACGTCCCCGCCGAAGACATGCGCCGGGGCCGGGCCGCGGCGGAGAACATCATCCCGCAGGAATCGCGCTCCCCGGAGATGCTTCAGGAGCTGATCCCCGGGCTCAGGGGAAGAGTCGTCGGCGCCGCCATGAACGTCCCGGTGCCGAACGGCTCGGCGGTCGACCTGGTGTGCTGGCACGAGAGAAAAGTGACGGTCACCGCGATCAACGAAGTGGTCCGCACGGCCATCGCGGCACAACGGAAGGGAATCATGGCGTACGAGACCGAGCCCATCGTCTCGAGCGACATCGCCCACAGCAGCTTCTCCTCCACCTTCGACTCGCTCGCCACGATGGTCCTCGGCGAGAACGTCTCCAAGACGCTCTCGTGGTACGACGCGGGCTGGGGCTATGCCCACCGCGCCGTGGATCTCCTCGAGCGCTTCCAGGCCCTGGACCGGGAGGCCTCCCGATGAGCCGGATCGCGATCAACGGCTTCGGCCGCATCGGCCGGACCGTCTACCGCATCGTCAGCGACCGGAAGGACATCGAGGTGGTCGCCATCAACGACCTCTTCGACAACGACCAGCTCGCCTATCTCCTGAAGTACGACACGGTGATGGGCGTCTTCGAGAAAGACGTGCGGGTCGACGGCGATGCCATGACGGTGAATGGCCGCCGCGTCCTGATGACGGAGGAGAAGGACCCCGCGAAGCTTCCCTGGGGAAAGCTGGACGTGGACGTCGTCGTGGAGGCCACGGGGAAGCTCGTCACGCGCGAGAGGCTGCAAAAGCACCTGGACTCGGGAGCGAAGAGGGTCGTCCTGACGGTGCCGCCGAAGGACGAGATCGATGCGATGGTCGTCGTGGGCGTGAACGACGATTCGCTGCGCAAGGAGCACCGCATCGTCTCGAACGCCTCCTGCACGACGAACTGCCTCGCGCCCCTGGCGAAGATCCTGGACGACGCCTTCGACATCCAGGACGGTTTCATGACGACGGTTCACGCCTACACGAACGACCAGCGCCTCGCGGACGTGGCTCACAAGGACCTCCGCCGCGCGCGCGCGGCTGCGGAGAACATCATCCCGACGACGACGGGCGCCGCCCGCGCCGTGGGAAAGGTCCTGCCGAGGCTGAAGGGAAAGCTGGACGGCAACGCGATCCGGGTGCCCGTTCCGGACGGCTCGGTCGTGGACCTTTCGCTCAGGCTCCTGAAGAAGCCTTCGGTCTCCGATGTCAACGCGGCGGTTCGGGCCGCGGCCGAGGGGCCGATGAGGCGGATTGTGGAGTACAGCGAGGTGCCGCTCGTCTCGTCGGACATCATCGGCAACCCGCATTCGTCGATCTTCGACGCCCTCTCGACGCGTACCGACGGCGACGGATGGCTCAAGGTCCTGGCCTGGTACGACAACGAGTGGGGCTACTCGAACCGCGTCGTGGACCTCATCGACCGGCTGGTCGCGCTGGGCTGACGGACCGGAGAGGATTTCTTAGAAGGTAAGAGGGGCGAGGAGGCGGGCCGACGAGCACCCGGTCCCGACGGGCCTCAGTGCCCCTTCGCAATCTCCGAAAAGGCCCGCAGGGCGCGGTCGACGTCCGCGTCGCCGACGTCGGCATGCGTGACCATGCGTATCGAATTCGCGGCCGCCGCACCCGCGAGCACGCCGCGCGATTTGAGCTTCGCCGTCACCGCGGCCGAGTCGCCCCATTCACCTTCTAAGAAGAAAAACACGATATTGGTCTCGACGGCCATCACGTCGAGTGAGATGCCACTAATACCGGCCAATCCCTCCGCGAGTTTCTTCGCCCGAACATGGTCCTCGGGCAGGCGTTGGCGCTCGTCCTCCAGCGCCACGAGGGCAGCCGCCGCGATGACACCCGACTGGCGCATCCCGCCGCCGAAAAGCTTCCGCACGCGCCGCGCCTCGGCGATGAAGGCTTTCGAGCCCGCGACGGCGCTGCCCACGGGCGCGCGCAGGCCTTTCGAGAAGCACGTCATGACCGAGTCGAAGCCTGCCGCGAGGGACGCCTCGGAGACGCCGAGCGCCGCCGCCGCGTTCCACAGGCGCGCGCCGTCGAGGTGCGTCCTGAGGCCCTTCTCCGCCGCGAGAGCGAGAAGCGGGTCGATGACGGAGCGCGGGACGACGGCGCCGCCGGCGAAGTTGTGCGTATTCTCGAGGGCGAGAACGGACGTGCGCGGAAGGTAGTAGACGGTCTCCGGCCTGATCCAGGCCGCCACCTGCTCTTTCGTCATCCGGCCACGCGGCGCGTCGACCGGGCGCGGCAGGAGGCCCGAGAGCGCCGCCATCCCCGCCATCTCGTAGTGGAAGATGTGGCTCCGTCCCTCGAGGATGACCTCCGTGCCCGAGCGCGCGTGGACGCGCAGCGAGAGCTGGTTTCCCATTGAGCCCGTCGGAACGAAAAGGGCCGCCTCCTTGCCGAGGACCTCGGCCGTCCTCTCCTCGAGGCGGCGGACGGTCGGGTCCTCGCCGTAGACGTCGTCGCCGACCTCCGCCTCGGCCATCGCGCGCCGCATCTTCGCGGTGGGCTTCGTGACGGTGTCGGATCTGAAATCGGAGACGAGGGTCGTCATGGCGGGATCATCCCAGAACGACCGCGGCGAGCGCGGCGAGAAAGCCGAAAAGATCGATGCGCGCCGCCCGGCTCCGCGCGGCATCGGCTCGACTCACCCAGGGCTGCCGGGAGTTTTCTTCGAAGGCCAGCGACTTCTCGCGGTAGTAGCGTTCCCAGGGACGCACGATCATGACGGAGGAGACGAGGGAGGCGATGAGCAGGAACAGGACTCCCGCCCGCCACACGTGCCGGGGAGGCAGCCCGCTGCCCATGACCTGCACTTCGAGGAGCACGCCGAGGAGCAGCCCCCCGGCCGCTACGAACCGCGCCCGGCCGAGCGCAGGGGAGGAAGAAGAAGAAGAGGAAGATTTGCTTAGAAAGGGAAGAGGGAGAGACCGCTCCGGTGGAGCGGGGGCGTCCTCTCCTCCTTCTAAGAAATCTCTCTCTTTCTCCTCCTCCCCCTCCCCTCGCGTCATCCGCCCGACCAGCCAAACCAGCGGAACGCCGACGAAAACCGAGAGCCCGAGCCCGATCAGGACTCGTGACGCCTCGAGCAGGAAATCAGGCAGCGACATTTCCACGAGTCTAGCGGGATAATCCGGGCGAGATGGGCCTCTTCGTCATCGACTCCTTCGAGGTCGGCCAGTTCGCCTGCAATTGCTCCATCGTGGGCGATCCCGGCACGAAGGAGGCCATCGTCGTGGACCCCGGCGACGAGCCCGACCGCATCCTCGAGGCGCTGGCGGGGAGCGGGTTCCATCCCGTCGCTCTCGTCCACACGCACGCGCACTTCGATCATGTGGGCTGCTCGGGTCTCCTCAAGCGCATCACCGGAGCGCCGATCCTCATGCACGAAGGCGACCGCCCGCTCTACCAGAATCTCGCCGAACAGGGAGCAGCCTTCGGCCTGAAGTTCGAGGCACCCAGCATGGTCGACCGGCTCCTCGTGCAGGGCGACCGCGTCGCCTGCGGCAAGGACCAGCTCGAGGTCCTGCACACGCCCGGCCACACGCCGGGCAGCCTCTGCTTCCGGATGGCGTGCGAGGACGGCGACGTGCTCTTTTCCGGCGACACCCTCTTCCGGCGTTCCATAGGCCGGACGGACCTCTGGGGAGGATCGACGCCGCAGATTCTGGAGTCCATCAAGGAGCGTCTCCTGACCCTTCCGGGCGCCCTGCGCGTCATCCCGGGACACGGCCCGGAGACGACGATCGCCGAGGAGGGCCGGCGGAATCCCTTCGTCGGAGATCCGAATTACCGGCCGCTATAATCCCTGCACATGAGACTCACGTACGAAGAGAGCGCGGCGCTCCTGAACAAGTTCTGGTCGGGCCAGCCCGTCCCGTCCCCGAAGACAGGCCGCCCGATGCGCGCGTTCTTCGTGGATCGCAGTTTCAATCCGCAGGTCGTCATGATCGGCCGCGCGGGAGAACACCTCCGCTTCGACCAGAAGCCGCGCCAGATCGAGTTCTCGGCCGGGCACATCAAGTCCATGGTGCGCGACGCCAAGGAACGCGAGAACCCGGTCTGCCCCCAGGACTTCGAGGCGCTCGTCGTCACGCGCACGCCGGCGGTCCGCTTTCCGAACGAATGGGACTGGCAGTTCCATTGTCCGAAGTGCTTCTCGTTCGGGAGCTGGGAGTACACCGACAAGAAGGACGACGTGGTCGCGAAGCCTGCCGTCCGGAAGGACGCGCCCGCGTTCCACGACGAGACGATCCCGCTCGCGAAGCGCATGGAGATGGCGAAGGGGGGCGACCTCGCGCTCAAGCTCTACGCGGCCATGGCGCAGACGGACTGCACGGCCTGCGGGTACGACTGCGAGGGCTACGCGAAGGCCATCGCGAACGGCACCGAGAAGGACATCACCCTCTGCGTCCCCGGCAAGGCCGAGACGGAAGACGTCCTCAAGAAGCTCGTCGCGGGCACCTACAGCTTCGCCTGAACTTCCGCGAGCATCGCCTCGATCACGGGGCGGCAGCGCTCGCCCCTGCACTCCCCCGTCGTGCAGCCAGTGGCCTTCGCCACATCGTCCACCGTCCGGGCGCCGCGGTCGATCGCTTCCTTCACGCGCGGACCGCGGATCGTGTTGCAGATGCACACGGGACGGAACTTCAGCAGCATGAGCTGCCGTTTTTCTTCGGTGGTGAGCGGTCGGGCGGCGGACATGCGTTCCCCTCCGTCATTCTACGGATCGTCGGCGTCTCCCGGCACGACCGTCCGACGGAAGCCCTGAAAGAAAAATGCCCCGTTTGCGCATGTCTCTGCGGGGGCGGAACCGCGAGCGCCTCCGGGAGGCGCCCATGTCGACACGAAGACTGTTCGTCGGATTGCTTCTCACGCTCGCCTCGATCGGGGCCGGACGCGTCGCGGCCGCCGCGTCATGGACGGTCCCCGGCACCGTCAATGCCTCCGGGCTCAACGGCACGAAGTTCGTGTCCGACGTCACCCTGACGAACCCCGGAACGGCGCCGGCACAGGCCGTGGTCTCGTTCCTCCCCGCGTCCGGGGTGGCGCCCAGAACACTGTCCCTCGCCCCAGGCCAGACCGTCGTGTCTCTCAACGTCGTGAGTTCTCTCTTCGGCCTCGCCGGCGTCGCGGGAGCGCTTTCGATCTCCTCGGATCAGGCCCTTCTCGTGCGCGCCCGGACGTACAACGCCTCTCAGACCGGCACCTACGGGGTCGCACTCCCGGTCTTCGCCGACGACCGCCTACTCTCGCCGGGCGACTCGGGCGACGCGCTCTGGATCAGCCAGGACGCGGCGGGCTCCTCCGGGTACCGCACGAACATCGCCCTCGTCTTTCCGGACCCGACGGGCGGAGCGGCGACCGTGACCGTCTACGACGCGGACGGAATCGAGCGTGGTCATCAAGACTACTCACTGGAGGTCCCGGGCCTCCAGCAGTTCTCCGTGGGGAGCTTCGCCGGAGCCGTGAGCGTCGCTCGCGCGCAGGTCACCGTGACGCGCGGCCGGGCGGCCGGCTACGCGGTCGTCGTCGACAACGTCACCGGCGATAGCTCGCTCTTCGCGTTCGAGGACTTGCCGGGCGGAAGACAGGACGTCCTCGTCAATGGCGTCGCGCGGGCGAACGGGCGGAACAACGCCTTCTTCCGGACGGACGGACGCTTGTACAACCCAACGGACACGGAGGCGACCATAAAGGTCTCGTTCCACGCGAGCGGAAACGCGAACCCCTCGCCCGCGACGGCGTCATTCACGTTGCCTTCCGGAAAGATCCGTGACGTCGTCGACGTCCTCGACTCGCTCCTCGGCCTTCCGGTCGGGTCCGCGGGCGCTCTGAGGTTCGAGTCCGACTGGCCCGTCGCGATCCTGTGCCGCACGAGCAACGTGGATCCAACAGGGGCGAACCCCGGCACGTTCGGCGCGCAGCAGAAGCCGGTGCCGGTTCTTTCGTTTCTGACTTCGGCGGACGCCGGCGCCGCAATCACCGGGATCCGGCAGGACACGGCCTTCCGGACGAACGTCGGCTTCGCGGCCGGAGCGGACGGCGCGAGCTACGCCCTCACGCTCGCGACAGCGGACGGAACGACCGTGGCGACGACCACGGCCTCGCTCGGCGCGTTCGGCTGGGCGCAGCCAGGCATCCAGGATCTCTTCCCGACCGTCACGATCCCGCCCGACGCGACACTGCGCGTCAAGGTCACGGCCGGCAGCCTCGACGCCTTCGACTCCTCGATCGACAACCTCTCGGGTGACCCGGTCGTGACGCCGATCGCGACGCTGCCGCTGAGCATTCCGTCCTCGGCCACGATCGGTCCGCAAGGAGGTTCGATCCGATCCGACGACGGCCGCCTGACACTCAGAGTGCCGGCGGGTGCTCTGATGTCGAGCGTCACGATCTCCGTGGAGACGAATCCCTCCAACGAAGCGCCGCAAGGAATGGGCGCCAGCTACAGGATCTTCCCTGGCGGCCTGAGCTTCGCCAAGGCTGCAACGCTCGTCTTTCAGTTCGACAGCGAGGACCTCGCGGGGAGCGCTTCCGGTGCGCTGGGCCTTGCGTTCCAGAGCGGCGGCCGCTGGTTCGTCGCCACGGGCGGCGCGGTGAGCGGGGCTGCGCGGACGCTCACGGTGCCGATCACGTCGACGGCGACGGTGACGGCATCCACGTCTCCCCACCCGCTCGCGGAAACATCCCCGGAGGTTTGGGCTCCCTTCAGCGCCTTCCGGCTCTACCCTGCCAGGAAGACAATCCTGACGAACCAGAGCGTGAGCCTAGTCGTGTACACCGTGGGCTTGTCCTCTTCGGCAAGCAGCTACCCGGGTTCCTCGCCGCTGAGCGTGCCGGTCAATCCGAACGAGGTTACGTATTCCTGGTACGTCAACGGCGTGTTCCTGGGAAACAGCTCGGTGGGCTCGATCACCGACTTCGACCAGTCCGCCCGATACACCGCCCCTGACTGCCCTCCGCCGGGTAATCCCGTCTCCGTGGTGGTCAGGCTCAGGGACGAGTTCGGGCGCTCGCCCGCTGCCGTGCTGCTCTTCTCGACGGTGCGCATCCTCCCGCGCGACTGGCTCGTCACTGCACGGCTCGAGGTTGATATCAGGTGTCCCAATGAGTTCCTTTATGCGTCCCTGCACGGCGTGTTTTCCAACTCAATGCTCCTGCACGTCACGGACTACTTCGGGCTATCGGAGGGGTCTAAGGGAGTTCCCGAGCCCTATTCCGACGCTCCGGTGAAATGTGCCCAGGTCAAGGGCCAGGTCGACCGAATCAGCGAGGGCAAGGGCCTGAACCTGTGGCTAGCGAGTGGCGCTTACGACACAGAGAAGGATGTCTTCGTCATGTCTCTCGGGCACGATGTTTCGATGGGCGTCTTTCAGTGGACGGACGATTTGGGATACCCCCACCGCCTCCCGGAGATTAAGTGGAGCGACATCATCGACATTGCCGAGATGACGGAGGGCAGACACCCTCTCCCCGCCGTGACTGTGGGTGTTTATACCGAGAGGGTCGAGCTCTCTCTGAGGCCGGTTGCGTCGGCGGGCTGTCACTGACGCGGAAGGGTCCTCGTCGATCGCCCTTCTCGTCCGCCGGGAAGGCCTCTCACTCCGGACCTGATCCTCAGGGGCGACGCGGCAGCCCCGCGAGCTCCGCTTCTCCCGCCGCGATCTCCTTGGCGAGTTCCGCGTTCCCGGGATCCTTGTCCCGCCACGAACGGAGGATGGCGAGAGAGCGGACGCGCGTCGCGCGGGCGTACAGGACGTCGCCGTTTCGCTCCTGAAGATCCGAGAGACGGCCGAGACTTCGGGCGAACCCGAGGTTCGCCCAGCGGTCCGCCGGATCCGCCGCGGCCATCTCCTCGCGGAGAGCGGTCGCCCGCTCGCGAAACGCGATCGCGCGCGGCAGGTCCCCCATCTCGCCGAGGCAGGCGCTCACAGAGCCGAGGCTGTACGAGAGGTCCAGCCGCACGAGCGCGCTGTTCGCGTCGGCGCGCAGGCGCTCCTCGTCGATTGCGACGGCCCGCTCGTAGAGCTGGAGGGCGCCCGGCAGGTCCTTGCCGCGCTGCAGGAGCGAGCCGAAGTACTTGCAGCTCAGGGCGAGCTCGCGCCGCACGTGGGAGTCGCCGGGCTTTTCCTTCGCGAGGTCCTCGAGGATCGCGTGAGCGAGGCGGCGCTCCTCCAGCGCCCGCACGTAGTCCTTCCGGTTGGCGTGCGCCGCCGAGAGCGACGCGTACGTGGCCGACAGCGCCTGGCGTGCGCCGAAATCGTCGGGCCGGCGGCCGAGAAGCTCCTTCTCGATCCGGAGGGCCTCGGTGAACTCTTCCTCGAACCCGTCCCCCCCGATCTGTCCCAGCGCCAGATGGAGCTGCGCGAGCTGGAGACGGTCCTCGTCGGTCGAGAACCGCGAGGCCACGAGCGCTCCCGAGACGCGGATGGCCTTCCGGAAGCTCTGCTGCGCGCCGGCGACGTCGCCGAGGTTGGAGTTCGCCCCCCCTTGCACCGCGCCGAGCCGCGCGTAGCTGGCCGCCACCTCGCGCTGCAGGTCGGGATTCAGGGACCCGTCCGCGACGAGGGCGTCGACGTACTCGAGGCCCGTCCGCACGAGTTTTTCCCGGACTTTCGTCGACCCCGGCAGGGTCGCGATCGAATCGTGCAGGTCGAACATGACGGCCCTGGCGAGCTTGCGGAGATCGTCGAAGCGCCGCACGGCGATGCGCCGCTGCTGGTTGGCGACGAGCAAGCCCGCCACGAGCGCTGCCGCCACCGCGGCGGCCGCCGCAAGGCCGACCCAATGCCGTTTCACGAACTTCCGCGCCCGGTAGACGGTGCCCCCGTGCCGCACGGCGACGGGATAACCGGCGAGAAAGCGGCCCACGTCGCCCGCGAACTGCTCGACGGAGCCGTACCGCTGCTCTGGTTCCTTCCGGAGCGCCTTCAGGAGAACCTCCTCGACGTCACGCGGAAGGGCCGGGTTCCGCGCGCGCGGCCGCACCGGCTCCTCGGTCAGGACGGCATGCAGGACCGCGGAGGGCTCGGAAGAGTCGGCGTAGGGTTTCTTTCCGGTGATGAGGAGGTAGAGCAGGACGCCGAGCGAATAGACGTCCGAGAGCGTG
>JAMQPJ010000366.1 GCA_023717585.1 Thermoanaerobaculia bacterium | reverse complement strand
CGCGGGGCGTCGGCTCGTCCGCCGCCGAGGCGGCGCCTGCGGCGGTGGCCTCAGCCACCTTCGAAGAATCCGGAATCTCGGAAGTGGCGGGGGCCGCGGCGCTCGTCGACGCGCTCGCCGCTGCCGGTACGGGCGCCGGAGTCTCTCCCACTTTCAAAGAAATCTCCGGCGTTGCGATCGCCGAGGCGCCAGTCGACGCGGACGGGCGCCCCGTCCCCCGAAGGAACAGAAAGACACCGCCACCCGCGCTGAGGAGAAGCAGGGCCGCGAGCAGGACTTTCGCAGCGCGGTTCGCGTCCTTCGGGGCGCCTTCCGGAGTGTCTTTCGCGAGGGACGCCGGCGCGGCGAGCGCCGCGGGTGAGATCGCGGGAGAGGAGACGATCGTCGCCACGAGCGACTGGCCCTTCATGGCCTGCGGGACCGTGGCCGCGGCGCCCGGAACGGCGAGCGCCGCCGCGAGGGCCGCGACGAACGCGCTGCACGACGCGAAGCGATCCTCGGGCTTTTTCGCGAGGCCGCGGGAGAGCACCGCGTCGACGTTGGCGGCCGTGCCCGGGAGGACCGTCGAGAGCGGGGGAGGAGGCGTCGAGACGTGCTGGTGAAGAACGGCGAGCGGCGATTCCGCCGAGAAGGGCACCTTGCCCGCGAGCAGCTCGAACGCGATCACGGCGAGGGCGTACTGGTCCGCGCGGCCGGTCAGCGGCGCGCCCATGGCCTGCTCGGGCGCCATGTAGAGCGGTGTGCCGAGCACGGTCCCCGTGGCGGTCAGGCCCGACGAGACCTCGGCGCTTCTCGCGAGGCCGAAATCCGCGAGGAGCGGCCGGCCCTGCGCGTCGAGGAGGACGTTCCCCGGTTTGACGTCGCGGTGAAGGATGCCCTTGGAATGCGCGTGGTCCAGGGCCAAGGCGATCGCCGAGAGCCAGCTGATCGCGAGGGCGGGCGGAACGGGGCCCGCGGCGCGGCCCTTGAGCGAACCGCCGGTCACGAGCGGCATGACGAGGTAGGAAACTTCGGCGGCGTCGACGACCGTGGTCCCGTAGTCGAAGACGGGGAGGACGTTCGGATGCTCGAGGCCGGCGACGAGGCGAGCCTCGCGGAGGAAGCGCTCGCAAAACGTGGAGTCGGCGGCGACCGGCCCGAGGATGACTTTCACGGCCACGACGCGCTTGAGGGTCTCGTCCTCGGCCCTCCAGACCTCGGACATGCCGCCGACGCCCGCCTTGTCGAGGAGACGGTAGCGTCCGAGGACGGTTCCAGCGGTCACGGGCATGGCCGGTCCCGGGAGAATACCGGACGAGAGTCGCGACGGCACCGGGAGAGAATCGGGCGATGGCGGAACCGGAGATTCCAGCGAACCTTCCCGCGCTTCACCCGCGCGCGCGCGGGCAGAACCGCTACGTCTACGCCGTCCGGGCGCGGCGGTCGCGCGGGATCTCGATCGGCATCAACCTCGACCCGCAGAAGACGTGCAACTTCGACTGCGTCTACTGCGAGGTGATCGACCGGCGGGAGATCGAGAAGGGGACGGGCCGGCCGCCGATCGCCGTGGAGGACGTCGCGAAGGAGCTCGCGGAGGAGCTCCTCTCCCACGCGCGCATGCATGCCGGCGGCGGCGCCGATCCCGTGAAGGACATCGCCTTCGCGGGCGACGGCGAGCCCTCCACTTTCCGGGGCTTTTTCCCGCTGGCCCGCGCCCTCTACGACGTGCGCGACTCCGTGGGGTTTTCGGATGTCCCGTTCGTTCTCATC
>JAMQPJ010000364.1 GCA_023717585.1 Thermoanaerobaculia bacterium | reverse complement strand
GACGCTGACGGCGATGACGCTCAACGCGGCGGCCTCGCTCGGCGAGGGCGCGCGCCGCGGCACGTTGGAGCCGGGGAAGGTGGGCGACGCCGTGCTTCTCGACTGCCCGTCCCTCGAGCATCTCGTCTATCACTGGGGCGTGAATCTCGTGACGGACGTCGTCGCGGGCGGACGTCACGCCGTCCGGCGCGGCCTGCTACGCTCGTCGGCCGCATGAGCCGCCTCGCCTCCCTCTCGGTCGCCGACTTCGCCGCCGCCCTCGCGTCCGACGCCCCCGCGCCGGGCGGAGGCTCGGCGGCGGCAGCGGGCGGAGCGAACGGCGCCGGCCTCCTCGCGATGGTCGTGAGGCTCACGCTCGGCAAGGAGAAGTACAGGGACGCCTGGAGCGACCTCGCGCCCCTCGCCGACCGTCTCGACGACGCCCGCGCGAAGCTCCTCGAGCTCGTCGACGAGGACACGGCGGCCTTCGACGGAGTTCTGGCCGCGCGGCGGCTCCCGAAGGAGACCGACACGGAAAAGGCCGCGCGCCAGAAGGCGATCGCCGAGGCGAACGTCCTCGCGACCACCATCCCGATGCAGACGGCGTTCTTCGCGCACGAGGCCCTGAAGACCGCCCCGCTCGTCCTCGAGAAGGGGAACCCGAACGCGGCGTCCGACGCGTGGGCCGGCGCGCTCGCGTCCTGGGCGGCCGTCCTGGCCGCGCTCGCGAACGTGCGGATCAACCTGCCCGGCGTCTCCGACGCCGAGCTCCAGCTGGGTTTTCGCGAGGACGCCGACGCGATGGAGAAGTCTGCCGGCGAGGCGCTCGAGAAGACGCGCTCGCTGGCCCGCGCCCGCGGCCTCGCCGCCTGAAGCCTCGGGCATGCGGGGCGGCCTGCGCCGTCCTCTTCCGTTCGCGCGTTGTGGCGCGTCGCCTCAGCGTCCCACCGCGGGTGAAAGCTGCCGACCCTCTCCCATCCCGAACGCGACCGACAGGCCGAACAGCCCGGACCACCGGGGACTCATCCCAAACGGTGAATACCCGCCTCGCTGCACGTCGATTCTCTGCCCCTGGCTCCCGCCGGCCGCGCGCGTGAGGTCGACCGTCTCCGACCCGGAAGAAGAGCGAAAGAAGAAAAGCGGCGAAATCCCGCCCTGAAGCCGCAGGCGGACGGCGAACTCCACCGCGAGCTCCCGCGTACGCGACTCGGCCACGAACCCGGAGTCGAAGGCGCGAGTTTCCTGACCCAGAGGCGAGAGCGCGACGAAAGGAAGCTGCGTCTGTTCGGCGATCAGTGCGACGAGAACGTCGTAGCGTTCGAAGGAGCGCGACACGGCGAGCCGGGCCGACCCGAGGAAAGCCGGAGCGCGGCCGTCGAAACCTTCGTAGGACGGCAGGGCCGTCGCAGAGCGCGGCAACGTCCCGGCGACCCGCTGGCCGCTCACGCCCGCGGACCACGCCCCTCGCGACAGCCGCAGCTCGACGGCGGCGCCGTCGAGAACGCCGAGCGCGTTCGTCACCGTCGCGGCGGTGCTGTGCTTGCCCTGGATGACCGAATGCTCCCATCGGACCGCAAGCTCGAATCCCTTCCACCTCGCGCCCGCGGGCCGCAGCCGTCCGCCGAGGGTGTAGTCGATCCGGTCGGCCACGATCTGTCTCTCCTCCGTGAACGAGAAGAGCGGCCCGCCGATATTGACGAGATCCGTGCCCTTGTACCTCCGTTGCATCGCGCCGCCTTCGACGGACAGGATCCTGGAGACGGCACCTCGCGCGATCAACGAGAAGTTTTCGAGTCGCCCCGAGCCCGTGCCGAGGACCCGTTCGGCGCCCGCCTCTTCGACGGATTCGGCGTGCGCGTTCGGGAACATCACGGTCGCGCGCACCTCCGTCGCGGGAGTCCCCTCGGTGAGCGAGCCCGAAGGAACCCATCGAACGCTCGCGGCGACGAACCGCAGCGTGACGTCGGACTGGTCCCCGTACGGCAGGGTCAGGCGCCTTTGGGAAGTCGCGTACCCCCCAGAGATCTCCCCCGAGACGCCGGGCATCGGACGCAGGTCGGAGGCGAGAAAGGAGGAGGCGCAGAAGACGCAGGCGGAGAAGAGATCGAAGTCCACGGGCTGCTTACCAGTCGAAGGCCGCGACGGCCGCATGGAGCGAGAAGCCGGGATTGGCCGTTCCCGCGAGGCCGAGGTTCGAGATGTGCACGTAGCGATACCCGAGCGAGATCGCCCGTCCGCTCGCGAGGCGATGGACCAGACGCGCCCCGAGCTGGTCGTAGAAATTGAAGCGCGATCCCACTGCGGGTACGGGCCGATAGCCGTAGAAGAAACCGATGCCGACCTCGGCGCGAAGCCCCCACGGTCCCCCGCGCGCGCCGATGTCGAACGTGAGAAGAGGCGTGAGACAGGACGCGGCGACGCGCTCCCGCGTGACGTGATCGGTCCGCGTCTGGTTGAAGACGAGGAGGGGATAGAGCTCCACGGAGCCGCCGAGCCGGCCCGCGAGAGGCACGTCGCGCGCGACGGCGACGCCGGCGAACTCGGCGAAACGCACCGAGGGCGGGTCGAAGGCCTGGCCCCCCTGCAGGAGGACGCGCTGGGGCTGCCACCAGGGGGCGCTCGTGCCGGTGGCCGGCAGGGCGAGAGCCAGAAACAGTGCGACACTGATCGCGCGTGTCGAGCGCGCTGCCGGGCGCCGAGTGCGAGGTGGCGAGGCGCGGCTCGTGCCGCGGATCCTATAATGCTCGGCGATGCAGCGTTGGCGGCTGGCCCTCGCCGCGTTCCTTGTGGCGGCGGCGATGCCGGCTCGCGGTCAGCCTGCGAAAGGCAAGGTGGAGCTCGGCGTCCTGTGGGGCCGGCATTTCGGCGGAACCCTGCCCGCGGGCTCGAACGAGTACTTCTCCCAGGCCATCGAGTCCGACACGGCCATTTCGTACGGCGTGAGGCTCGGATACGCCTTCTCGCCCCGGCTCTCCTTCGAATTCTCGGCCGAGAAGGTGGACACGCGCTTCGTGGGAAGCGCGGACGGAGTCTTCGCGTCGCGGCCGGAGCTGAGTACGCTTCAGATGCGCTTCGTCGAGGCCGGCGCCCGGTGGGCGTTTCTCACGGGCCGGTTCGTGCCGTTCGTGGGCGCGGGCGCGGGGATCGCCGTCCTCGATCCCGACATCGCGGGCCAGGCCGACGTGCGGGACTCCAACCGGCTCGCCTTCCATCTCGACCTTGGCTTCAAGGCCTATCTCCTGCCGTGGATCGGGATGAGGGTGGACGTGCGCCCCCGTTTCGTCAGCCTGCAAAACGGTCACTGGTTCAACCATGTCGATGGCGACGCGGGCCTCTTCCTCGCGTTCTGATCGCCCGGGGCGTCCGCGGGCGCGCGCGTTCTCCCGCTTCGCATGCGCCGTCCTCGGCGTGCTCCTTGCCGGCGCCGCCCGCGTCCACGGGCAGTCGGCCGATTCCCCTGTCGCGATTCCCGGAACGCGATCGCTCTACGTCCTCGACGTGCCGTTTCTTCACTTCGGACCGCTGGACGTCTCATCGCCAGGGCGCGGGAAGCTGGCCTTCGATTTCGAGGTGGCCTACGGCAATACGTTCTCCCACACCTGGCACCCGCAGGCGATTCACAACGAGTTCGAGAGGAACTCCCTGCCGTTCTCGCGCGACGAAGCGGAGACCCTTCACAGGCGCCACCCCGAGGACGTCATCGCCTTCGTCGATGCGGACGTGACCCGGCTCGCCCTCAGGGCGACGTGGGGCCTGACCGGAGACCTCTCCGTCGCCGCCGAGATCCCGTACGTTTCGTTCGCAGGGCTGCGGTTCGACTCCTTCGTCGAGTCCTTCCACCGGGCCCTCGGCATGTACGACGGGCAGCGGGCGAGTTTTCCGAGGAACAACTACCTCGTCGTGCGCCAGAGACCGTTCGGAGCCCTGGAATACGACGATCGGCTCCCGTCGGCGGGACTTTCCGACCTGGTCGCGAGCCTTCGGTACCGCCGGACGTTCGCGGTCGGAGTGCGTCTCTCGGCGGACCTCGCGGTCAAGGCGCCGACGGGGGACGCGAACGAATCCCGCGGGTCCGGCTCCGTGGACGCCGGACTCCTCGTGGGCGCGTCCTGCCGCCTCGGTTCGACGAAACGGATCGGCGTGCGGGCCGAGGCAGGCCTCGTCGTTCCAGGCCCGTTTCGAGGGAACACGATCACGACGCTCGACGCCACGACCTTTCTCCGGCTTCTCGTCGGAGCGGACGCGCGTCTCGGACGCCGGACGTTCGTCGGGCTCTCGGTCACGGCCGAGCAGAGCCCGTTCCGACACGACGCGGTCGGCGATGGGGCGAGGACGGCCCTGGACGTGGCGCTCGGCCTGTCACACCGGTTCGGAGACCGTCTTCTCGCAAGCCTGGCCTTGACCGAGAACGTCCCGCGCTACGGCGACTCCACGGACGTCGTGCTCGCTCTCGCGGTCAAGTTCGTTCCGTGATCGCCCCGCCGGAACGGCGTTCTTCGAGCCAGGCGGCGAAGCGGTCGCGCGAGAAGGCGTTCACGACGCGCGACGAGGGAATCCCGGCGAGACGCGCCACGGCGAGTCCGAAGTCGAGGAACGAGAGGTGCGCCGCGGCGTGCGCGTCGGAGGAGAGCGAGAAGAGGCAGCCGGAATCGGCGGCGACCCGCGCGAGCGCGGGCGGGAGGTCGAGCCGCTCCGGGCAGCCGTTCAGCTCGATCGCGACGCCGCGGGCGGCGGCCGCCGCGAACACGCGCGGCCAGTCCGCGCGGATGCCGCTTCGCATGTCGTAGAGCCGGCCCTTCGGGTGGCCGAGGACCGCGACGCCCGGCGTCTCGATCGCGCGTACGAGACGCCCCGTCTGGTCGCGCGGGCTCCGAAGGCCTGTGTGGACGGACGCGACGACGGCCTCGATTTCCGGGACGCTCCGAGGCGTGACGTCGAGGGTGCCGTCCTCGGCGATGTTCGCTTCGGCGCCGACGAACATCGTGAACGTCTCCGCCCGCGCGTTCAGGGCGTCGACCTCGCGGCGCTGCGCGCGGAAGTCGCCGGGAAAGAGCCCGCCCGCGACGGCGCAGTCGCGCGCGTGGTCGGTGAGAAGCGCGTAGCGGTCGCCCCGGTTCTCGAGCGCGCGGTGAAGCCGCGGGAGAGGCATCCGCCCGTCGGAGCGGTCCGTGTGGAGGTGGAGATCGGCGCACAGATCCGCCCGGGAGAGCCCGCCGGGGGCCGAGAGGATGCGGTCCACGTCGGCCTGCGAGAGGAAGTCGGCCTTGCGGCCCGCCGCGGGATCGGCGCGGTCGAGCATCGCCGCGAGCGCGTCGCCGACGTTCTCGTCCGACCCGGAGGCCAGGAATGCGCCGATCGCATCGGCGGCCCGGTGCGTCACGTCCGGGAGCGACGCCAGCGCGAAACGCCGCCCGTGGAGATCGGCCCGGAGGTTCCGGAGCGTGCGCGCGGCCGCCCGGTATTCCTTCGAAGCCCGCCCTCCCGGCTCCTCCGCCGCCGCGAGGGCGAGGAGAGCCGCCGCTACGCGGGTGTTCGTGACCGCGGGGGCGGGGGGAACGGGAGGAACGGCGGACATCGTGCGGAATCCCCTGTCCGATTCTACGAGGAACGAGGCCGATAGACTCCGGAGGATGAGCCGGGAGAGGGTCGTCGACGGAGCGGTGGCGTCTCTCCTCGCGCTCCTCGCCGTCCTCGTCGCTCTGCCGTTCCGGGCGGAGGCGCTCCTTCGAACACGCCTCGTCTCTCTCGGCTGGGACGCGGCGCTGCATGCGACGGAAGGCCTCGATCTCTTCGACGACCTGAGGCTCGGCCGCCCGCTCGACGCGCTCTTCCTCCTCGTCGGCCGCCATTGGTGGGGACCCGCGTGGGCGCTCGTGAGCGCGCCCTTCCAGGCGGCGTTCGGACCGTCCCTCGCGGCCGCGAGCCTGCCGAGCCTCGCGGCTTTCGTCCTCGCGCCCGCCGTGGGGTTTCTCCTCGCGCGCCGCCTCGCCCCCGCGGGCGGCCCCGTGTCGGGCGTCCTGACCGGGATCGTCGTCGCGGGGCTCTTTCTGCGTTCGCCGATGCTGCTCGAGACTTCCGCGTGGCCGATGCTCGAAAGCTTCGGCGGCCTCCTCGCGCTCGCGGCGTTCCTGTTCTTCGCGAGGCGCGAGGAGCCCGCGGCGCGAAGAGCGGCGTTTCTCGCGGGAGCCCTGCTCTTCCTTCTGAAGTATCACTTCGGGTTCTTCGTCCTCGCGACCTTTCTAGCCGTCGTCCTCGCCGAGGAGACTCCGGACGCGAGACGGCGCCTCGGAAGGGCCGGACGCGCTCTCCTCCTGCGCGGCACGGGCGCTGGAATCCTCGTTCTGGCGGCGGCTCTCGCGACGCTCCGGGTGTTTCTCGAAGCACGCGGGGGAGACGCCCTCGCGCGGCGCGCGCCGAGCGTGTCGAACGTAGCGTGGGGCACCTTCGTGCTTCTCGTATCGCTGGGCGCGGTCCGGCGGCGTTCGCTCGCGGAGGCGTGGAACGAGGCGTCCTCGGTCCTTCGCGACTTCGTTCTCTTCGGCGTTCTGCCGTGTGCCGCGTGGTGCCTCGACCCGGTGAACGTGCGCGGGTGGTACCGGCAGGTGTTTCAGCCCACGGACGCGCCCGAACGAAACCCGCTCGCGAAGCTGGCGGCGTTCTGGGGATTCCTGCGCGAGGACTACACGATCGGCGCGGGAGCCGCCGGGCTCGTGGCTCTCGGCCTCGTCCTCGCTCTCGTCCTCCCGGGAGACAGGACGCGCCGCGCGCTCGCGGCCTTCGCGATCTGGCCCGTGGTCCTCATGTCGCTGAGCGCATACCCCGCGGAGGCGCGGTTCTTCGCGTGCCTCGCGCCGGGCCTTTTCGCGGCAGCCGTCGCCGGTCTCGCGGCGGGAGCATCACGGCCGGGAAGACGGTGGCGGGAGGCCGCACTCGCGGCCGCGGCCGCGATTCTCGCCCTGGACCAGAGCGAAGCGCGCTGGAGAGCGACCACGGAGGCGCGCGCGGTTTACCGGTTCTCGTACGGCGCGGTGGAAACCGCCGCGATCGAGGCGGCCGTCGCGGGGGCTCCCGCGGGCGGGCACATTCGCATTCGCCTGCCCGCGGATCCGCCGATCTGGCCCACCGTGCGTCTCGCGCTCCGCCTCTCTCGCCGCGACCTCGCGCCCGTGGACGTGGACGTTCAGGCGGACCCGTGAGCGTGCGCGCCGCCGGATAGACTCGCGGGCCGATGGCAGAACCGCCGGCGAGTCCGCTCCCGACGCTCGCGCTCCTCGACGCGTCGAACTATCTCTATCGCGCGTTCTATGCGATCCGCGGGCTGACGGGCCCGGGGGGCCGGCCGACGAACGCCGTCTACGGCTTCCTGAACATGTGGCGGAAGTACCGCGAGACGCGGAAGCCCGAAGCGGTCGCCGTGTGCTTCGACCGGTACGAGAAGACGTTCCGCGAAGAGATGGACGCGAGCTACAAGGCCCAGCGGCAGGCCATGCCGGACGATCTCGTGCCGCAGATCGAGGACGCCAAGAGGGTCTGCCGGCTTCTCGGCCTCGCCGTCGTCGAGGAAGCGGGCTATGAGGCCGACGACCTCATCGGTTCCATCGCGACCGCGGCCTCGGGCGCGGGCATGCGCGTCGAGATCGCCTCCGCCGACAAGGACCTCTTCCAGCTCGTGAAGGACCCGGCCGTCGTCGTCTGGCATCCCGTGCAGGAGCGTCTCCTCGACGAGGCGGGCGTCGCCGAGTTCTTCGGCGTCCCGCCGTCCCGCGTGATCGACGTTCTCGCGCTCATGGGCGACACGTCGGACAACATCCCGGGCGTGCGGGGCATCGGCGAGAAGACCGCGAAGGAGCTCGTCACGACGTTCGGGTCCCTGGACGACATCTACGCGCGGCTCGAGGAGGTGAAGGGCAAGCGCAGGGAGACGCTCGCGAACGGGCGGGAGGACGCCCTCCTTTCGCGGACGCTCGCGACGGTGCGCTGCGACCGGCCGCTGCCGGCGGCTCCGGAGAACCTGCTCGAGCACTTCCGCATCCGCCCCCTCACGGACGAAGCCGCGGCCGCGCTCGCGGCGTTCTACGAGGAGCTGGGGTTCGCGAAGCTCCGGAAAGAGCTCCTCGAGTCGCGCCCGGGCGGTCCCGCGAAGGGAGCTCCGGCCGAACCTCTGGCTTCGAGGGCTCCGTCCACGCTTTCCCTTTTCGACGAAGACGCCGCGCCGGCGGGCGCGCCGGACAGCGCCCGATGGGAAGCGTCGGCGCCGGGTTTCGCGGCGCTCGACGCGGCCGCGCGGAAGGCGGGCCGCGCGGCAGTCCACGTGGAGTCCGGACCCGGAGCGCCCTGGCCGGCGCCGCCTCTCGCGGCGGTCGTGGCCGTGCCCGGCGGCGAGACCGTGGCGTTCGCCCTGGATTCCTCTCTCGACGGGGCGGGGATTCGGGCGCTGGCGGCTCTTTTCAGGGACGTCCCCCTCGTCGCACACGACGCCAAACGGCTCTTTCTGGCGGCCGACGCGCTCGGAATCGCGCCTCCCGCGCGCGTCCTGGACTCCATGCTCGCGAGCTACGTCGTCTCGCCGGGGCTCCACGCGCACGATCTCGCGGGCGACGCACGGGGCATCCTGAACCTCCCGCCGGAGGCGTTGCCTCCCCTGAAGGATCTCACCGGCGGAGAGCCGGTCACGCTCGACCTCCTCGCGTCGGAGGCCGGGCGGAAGTGGCTGCTTCCCCGGGCCCGCCTCCCCCTCGCGCTCCTCGATGCGCTCGCGCCGCGTCTCCATGAGGGCTCGGCCCTCAGAAGTGTCCTCGACGACATCGAGCTGCCGCTGATCCCCGTCCTCGCGCGAATGGAGATCGCAGGCGTCGCGGTCGACCGCGGCGTCCTCGCCGAGATGTCGAAGGAATTTGACGGGCGGCTCGCCGCGCTCGAGGCGAAGATCGTCGAAGAGGCGGGAGAGCCCTTCAACATCGGATCGCCCGCGCAGCTCGGGCGGATCCTGTTCGAGAAGCTCGCGTATCCCGCCGTGAAGAAGACGGCCAAGACGAAATCCTGGGCGACGGACTCCGACGTGCTCGAGGAGCTGGCCGCGCTGTCCACGGGCCCCGTTCCGGGGCTCGTCCTCGAGTGGCGCGAGATCTCGAAGCTGAAGGGCACGTACGTGGACGCGCTCCCCCTGGCCATCGCCGCCGACGGGCGCATCCACACGCGTTACGACCAGGCGGTCGCGGCGACGGGGCGCCTCTCCTCGAACGCGCCGAACCTCCAGAACATCCCCGTCCGCACGGAGGCCGGCCGCGCGATTCGCCGGGCCTTCGTCGCGCCGCCCGGCCGCGTCCTCGTGGCCGCGGATTACTCCCAGATCGAGCTGCGCCTCCTCGCGCACCTGTCGGGGGACGAGGCGCTTCTCGAGACGTTCAGGCGAGGGGAGGACATCCACCGGGCCACGGCCGCGAAGATCTTCGGTGTCTCTCCTTCGGCCGTGACGCCGGACCAGCGCCGCGGCGCGAAGACGATCAATTTCGGCGTGCTCTACGGCATGGGTCCGTTCGCGTTGGCGACGCAGCTCGGCGTCCCGCGCGCGGAGGCCAAGGAGTTCATTGCGGCCTACTTCGACCGCTTCCCGAAGATCCGGGCCTGCCTCGACGCCATCCTCGAGAAGGCGCGTCGGGCGGGCGGAACCGAGACGATCTTCGGGCGCGTGCGGCCCATCCCCGGTCTCCACGACCGGAATCACAACGTGCGCGCGAACGCCGAGCGGATGGCGATGAACGCCCCGTTCCAGGGGGCGGCCGCGGATCTCATCAAGATCGCGATGCTCCGTCTCGACGCGGCTCTCACCCGCGAGATCCCGGAGGCGCGGCTCCTCCTGCAGGTGCACGACGAGCTCGTTCTCGAGTGTCCGGAGCCCCTCGCGGGAAAGACCGCGTCGCTCGCGAAGGCGACGATGGAGGGCGCGGCGACGCTCTCGGTGCCGCTCACCGTCGATGTGGGCCAGGGCCGAAACTGGGCGCAGGCGAAGTGAAAAGCCGGCGGAGGGGCCAGTCCGCTGCGGCTCCCGCTAGAATCACCCGGATGCGCCCCGCCTTTCTCGTCGCCGCCGCGGCGCTCACGTCCGCCGGCCTCGCGGGCTTCACGGGAAGCGCGGGAATCGCGCAGGCGCAGGCGCCGGCGCCGGCGCCCCGGCCCGTCGAGGCGCTGCCCGACGTAGCGCGCCTGGCGCCCGCCGAGCTCGCGTTCGTGCACCCGCTCTTTCGCGCGCTCGACGACGGGCCAAAGCTCGCCGAACGCACGAACCCGCCCGACCTCGAGACGCGCCAGCCGCTCCTCCTCACGGTGCACCTGCTCGAAAGCGGGCGCGTGGCGGAGGGCATTCCCGTCGAGCCGCCGCTCAAGGCGTTCGCGACGCCCCTCCCCGCGCTTCTGCCCCGCTGGCGGTTCACTCCCGCGAAGAAAGGCGGTCAACCGGTTCAAACGTGGGTGACGCACGGCGTCGAGCTCGCGATCTCGCTTGAGAAGGCCGCCTTCGCGGCCTTCATCCTCGAGCCGATCCGGAAGGACGACCCGCTCGTCGTCACGGTCCAGGACACGACCGGCGACG
>JAMQPJ010000349.1 GCA_023717585.1 Thermoanaerobaculia bacterium | reverse complement strand
TCGAGGCGGCGACCGGCCCGGTGCGCGCCCTCGGGGCGCCGCTCGAAGCTCCGTTCACCGGCCTGCAATGCGTCGCCTACGAATACAACGTCAAGAACCGCGCCGAAGGGCGGAGCGACTTCACGGGAGTCGCGCTCGCCCCCTGCGTGATCGACACGGCGCGGGGCCCCGTGAAGATCCTCGGCTGGTCTCTCCTCGACGAGTTCCCGAAGGCGTTGAAGGAAAACATCGACCGGGATCGCGGGCTCGCCTACCTTCAGAGCGCGAAGTTCGAGCCGCTCGGGCTCTCGAACGCCCTCTCCTTCCTCTCGGACCTCATCGCCGACCAGGACGGGACGATCCGCAAGGACCTGCGCATCGCCGACAGCGAGCCGAATCTCGAGAAGAGACGAATCGAGGAGCGGGTGGTTCCGGTCGGCTCGACGGTGACCATCCTTGGGACCTGGTCCGAGGCGCGGGGAGGCTTCGCGCCCGAGTCGTCCGTGGCCATGAACCGGCTCTACCCGTTCGGCCCGGATTTGCTCCTCAGGGAGCTCCGCGGGAAACCGCTGAAGGCGTTCGGGGTCGCCGTCTTCTTCTTCATCGCCCTGCACGCGATCCTCGTCCCGATGTTCTTCCTCGCGCCGGGCCGCTGACGCCTCCTCACGGCGCCGCTCACGCGAGGCCCGCTGGGGCTTGCCGCCCGTTTTGCCAGCCATCCGGAAGCCGTGATATGAAGCACGGTCAGCAGCTTAGGTTCGTTTTCGTCTTGCCGGATCAAGTCTGGACGAGTCCCTCGAGGGCGTGTCGATGGCATTTCGCCCGAGGCGGAGAGGTCTCTCGAAACGGCCCGATGCGACGGGCGCGGCGGAACCGCGCCTGCGCTCCCGCGGGACACGACCACCCGCGTTGAGAACTGTTCGCACATTCCTCGCCACGCTCCTCCTGTTCGCCGCCGGCGCAGGTCCCGGCGCCGCTCAGCCGGGCGCTCCGCTCGGCACCGCCCAACTCCAGATCTCGGGCGCCCGCCTCACGCTCTACAGCGACGCGCTGACGACGGACGCCGAGCAGACCATCAACGTGGGCGAGGCCGCGCGCGTGCGAACGTGCTACGGCGCCGGCGCGGCGTGCGGCACCGCGGCGCCCGGCTCGGTTCCCGGCCTCAAGGTCGTCGGCGACCTCTCCGGCCCCGAGCTGCCGCAGGCCATTCCGTACGAGACGGTGCCGGGCGGGACGTTCTTTCTCCCCGGCTTCCAGCGCGAAGGCGACTACCTGCTCACGAACATCCGGCTCGTGGAGACGGCGACGGGCCGAGTCTTCGCGAACGCCGAGCCGTCCCTCGCGACGCTCCACGTGAGGCAGATCCTCCTCGCGTCGGCCACCGTCACGCGCCTCACGCTCGCGGACCTTCAGGCCCGCGGCATCGCGCTGACGCAGGCGAACTTCAACGCGTTCAGCTTCGCCGTCGGATTCGTCTTCTCGGGCACCACGGTGACCATCGAGCTGCCCGTCCTCTATGAGGGCAACGGCCTCGGCCAGATCCTGGAAAAGCCGCGTGTCCTCCTGGACGGGCTGCCTTCCAGCGTCGCGAACGCGGTCAGACGCTGGGAGCCGCCGAACATCGTCCCGTTCCAGCTCAACGCGACCGGCCCGCGCGTCCCGAGCCCGGGCGGCGGCGGCGACGACGAGACCAGGGAGCCCGAGTTCCCGCTCTATGGCGCGATCATCCTGCCCGGGAACGTCTCGTTCCTGAACCAGTTCTTCGACGCGAAGCTCATCGTCGCAAACGGCGCGCCGAACGGCTCGGGCGCGACGCTCGAGAACGTCACCGGCGTCCTGAAGCTCCCGAGCGGCGAAGTCCTGCGCCTCGCGGCCACGGCGCCTCCGGTCGCGGCGGGCCAGAAGCTGCCGGTCCTGAAGGCGAACGGCCAGGGCGCGCTCGGTCCCGGCGAGCAGGCCTTCGCGACCTGGACGGTCGAGGGGCTCGTGCCCGGAACGCACGTCCTGCGCATGGACATCGAGGCGGACCTCGCGCGGCCCGGCCGCCCGGTTCTCGCGACGGGTGGCGTCGTGCAGGCCGCCGTCGAGGTCGTGGACGCGCGCTTCCAGCTCGCGTTCAACCATCCCGACGTGGTCCGTACGGGCGAGCCGTACTCGCTCTACGTCACGGTCACGAACCTCTCTCGTGCAACGCAGAACCTCGTCACGGTGGACCTCGCGAGCCAGAACATCTCCGGCGCGCACAAGCTCGACGCGCAGGAGTCCTTCTCGAAGACGATCCCGACGCTCGAGCCCGGGGAGTCGGAGACGCTGGAATACAAGCTCGTCGCGGACGTGACGGGCACGTGCGTCGCGACGACGTTCCAGGCCGCGGGCGGCCTCTCGGGCGTGATCCACCTGCGCGCCGGCGTGGGCGAGGCCGGCATCCCGCTCTCGCCGGCGGCGCTCGTCCTCCCGCGTTTCACGAACCTCCTCCCCAAGAGCCTCGTGGACGCGAACGTACGGTTCCTCGGCCTCGCGTACAGCCTCGCGACAGCGCCCGCCGGCGCCGGGCCTGCGGGCCTCCCGCACGTCGTCAAGTCCGACGTCGTCAGGCGGGCCGTGGACCTGGGTGAAGCGGGACAGCGGCTGTACCTGCAGGACCGGCTGCTGGAGTCCCTCGAGGCGCTCTCTCTCGATCAGCTCGGCAACCGGGACGACCTCGCGGATTACGACACGCTGAGGCGGTTGCTCGAGCGTGCGGCCCAGGCCTCGACCGCGCTCGCGGACCTCTTCCGGCGGGAGCAGCAGAGCCGCAACCTCGCCGCCGCCGACTTCGTCGATCACTTCGCGAGCACGATGAGCTACGGCCGACCGTGGATGTCGGCCGCGCTCGTGCCGAACGGCTCGCAGCCCGCCCCGACGCTCGAGGTCCGGCAGGTTTCCGGCGCGGGTACGACGTTTCTCGCGTACGCGAGCGACGACCCCGCGCGCCTGCGCACCCTGCCGTACGGCGAGGTGTACGCCGTAAACGACGTGCCTGGCGGCACGACGAAGCTGCCCTTCGCGCTCGTAGGACGGCTCGATCCGGCCGCCTCGTACCGCGTCGACCTGTACGCGCCGGCGACCGCCGCCTCGGGCCGGCTCATCCTCGTCGTTCCCTCCGACGACCTGGCGGGCTTCCGCAAAGTGGACTTCGGGTTCGTGTCCATGAACGCGAACGAGGTCTGGGAGGTGCGGGCCGTCAAGGCGGCGGGCGACGCGGCGCTCACGTTCGTCCTCGCGTTCGCGGGCTCCGGGATACCCGTTCCCGGTGTGCCGGCGCCGTCGATCTCGAACCTCGCCTTGCCGCCGTTCCGGGTCATCGGCGCCGTCCAGGACCCCGACCTGGACCGGTACGGCCTCGGGATCTCGTACCTCTTCAACCGCCCGCCCGACAAGGCCTCCGCCGAGACGCCGTCGAGCTACGTCGTCAAGTCCTCGTTCCACGGGGAGGACGCCGCGACGCCCGCCGTGGTCTTCGACAAGGTCGTGACGAAGGCCGGAGCGGCGGCGTTCTGGCAGCCGAACAGCGAGCGCGTCGTGAACGTGCGCTACCAGACGCCGATCAGCGCTCTGAACGGGATCTTCGCCGGCCAGCCGGTGATTCGCCACGAGCACCTGCTCGTGACGAACGCGATCCGCGACACGCACGGCACGCCGCTGGATCCCCAGGTGCCGGACATCCTCATCGATCCGAACCGCACGGGCGGCCTCGTGGACGGCCGCGTGCTCCGGGGCGACGGAACGCCGGCCGCGGGGGCGCGCGTCCAGCTCCTGAGGTACCGCAAGGTCTCGAACCCCGATGCTCCCGATCACGAGATCCTCCTGATCGACCTCGTCGCCGAGGTGTCGACCGGAACGGACGGCGCTTTCTACTTCGACTTCATCGAGGAGCCGCCCCCGCCCGGAAGAACGATCGGCAGCCCGCCGCGCAGCTTGTCGGAGCAGGTGCAGTCGGGGTTCGTGCTGCAGGCGATCGTCCCGGCCGGCGCCGATCCGGTCCTGCAGCCGGAGGAGCGCGAGCAGGTGTCGACGAAGATCCGCCTGCAGAACCGCCTCCTGCACGTGAACATCGCGCTCCTCGGGCGGGGGACCGTCAAGGGAACGCTCGTCTACCAGGACAACGGCGCGCCCGCGACGGACGGCTCCGTCGCGGCCGCGAGCACGCTGTTCCTGGCGCAGCGGTCGACGCCGGTCGCGTCGGACGGCTCGTTCACGTTCGGCGGGCTGCCCGTCGGTCCGATCACGCTCTCCGGCCGCGACGGCGCGGGCAACCGCGTGTACGAGACGGTGGGGATCCAGAGGCCGGGCGACGTCGTGAACGTGACGCTGCGACTCGGGCGGACCGGCCCGCAGAAGACCGGTACGGTCGCCGCCACGGTCCTGCGGCTCCGGAGCGGCTCGCCGCCCGTCGTGTCGCCCGGCGCGGCGGTCGCCGTGTACGCGGAAGGCCACTTCATCGAGGGGAAAACATCCGACAGCCTCGGCAACGCGACGTTCCGAAACGTGCCGGCCGGCCGCGTCAGCGTCCAGGCCGCGGACTTCTCGATCTCGCGCACCCCCGCGATCACCGATCTGACCCTCGCCGCCGACGCGACCGTGACGGCGACGCTCGTGCTCGCCGACGCGGCGCCCCGCAGCGTGATCGGCCGCGTCCTTTTCCACGACGGGCCGACGAACACGAACCTCCCCGTTCCCGGGGCTGTCGCGTTCATCACGGGGCCCGGCGTCTTCGCGTACACGGACGCGACCGGGACCTACCGGATCGACGGCGTGCCCGTGCAGGCGGCCGGCGCGCCGACGTACATCCTGACGGCGTTCGACAACGTGCGCGGCCTCCAGGGCCAGACCCCGCTCCCGCCCGTCGTGGAAGGAGACGGCTCGCCGATCCTCGCGGCGGACATCCTCCTCGTCTCCATGAGCGGCGGGATCGACGGCGTCGTCCTCGACCCGCTCGGCCGGACGGCGGGAGGCATCGCCGTCACGCTCGGCAACGACCAGAACGGAAACGAGATCGCGGCGAGCTCGGCGGGCGACGGCCGCTTCTCCTTCGACGACATCGCCGTCGGAAGCCGGCAGGTCTTCGCCCACGTCGGCGACGGTCTGACGCCGGGGAGGGTCGGGTATTTCGGTCAGGCCACGGCGAAGATCGTCTTCGGAGGGCACCGGCCGTTCGTCACGATCCGGATGGCGGGTTCGGGCGTCGTGAACGTGCGCACGCGCACGTCCGCTTCGCAGGGCGTCCTCTCGCCGATCTTCTACCGGCCGACCGTCTACGCGAACGCCGCGATCAAGCCCCTCGGCGGGAGTCCGATCGAGACGTCGACGGACCCGGACGGACGGCTCACGCTCGTCCTCCCGGTCGGGCCCTTCGCGCTGACGGCGGTCAACCCGCTCAACGGCAACAAGAGCCTCAGCCGGACGATCGACTACCCGGGGCAGGTCATCAACCTCGACATCGTGTTCGACACGGCGTCCACGGTGACGGGGCGTGTCGTCGGCGTGGACGGCGTGACACCCGTGCCGAACGCGGACGTCTCGTTCTCGGCCAGCGGGCTCCTCCCGCAGGCCCAGCGGACGGACGGGCAGGGCGCGTTCCGGTACGAGCTCGTGCCGCAGGGCCGCGTGTCCGTCACGGCCGCCGCGCTCGTCGGCAGCGTCGAGCGCGTGGGCCGGGCGGACGGCTACATCACCGGGCCCGGCCAGACGCTGGACCTCACGGTCGTCATGAAGGCGCAGGGGACCGTGCGCGGGCAGGTCGTGGATCTCGTCGGCAGCCTCGCGGTGCCGCTCGCGTTCGCGCAGTACTACGTGCAGGAGTCCGGCTACCCGAACCGCAGGCTGCCCGTGGGAACGGGGTTCTTTTCGACCGACGCGCAGGGAATCTACGAGGTCGCGCACGTCTTCGCGGGAGGCGTCACGGTCGTGGCGCGCGATCGCAACCAGGTGACCCGCCAGGGCAGCGCGCGCGGCGAGATCACGGCGGACTTCCAGGTCCTGACACTGCCCGACGTCGTGATCTCGACCTCCGTCGGCTCGCTCGGCGTGACCGTGCGCGACCCCGATTCCGGCGGACCCGTGGCGGACGCGCAGGTCACGCTCTCGAACGGCGACATGACGGTGGCCGACGCGAACGGGCAAGCCTCGTTCGACGCGCTGCCTCTCGGGACGTATTCCGTCCACGCGTTCCACGCGCCGACGGGCCGCGGAGGCCTCACGACGGGGCTCCGCCTCCAGGCCGCCGGCGACCGCGTGGACGCGATCGTCCTCCTCGACACGCGCGGACAGATCCTCGGCACGCTCTTCGACGATCCCGGCAAGACGGCGCCGGTCGGCGGCGGGACGATCCTCCTCACCGGACGGGTGAACGGCCGCTCCTGGGGGACGTCGATCAGCGCGCTCGCGACGACGTCGTCCGACCCCGTCACGCTCGGGCGATTCCTGTTCGACGGCATCCCGCCCGGCTCGTTCGACCTCGCCGCGGGCGTGGCGACCTCGCCGCGGCGGGCGGCGGCTGCGCTCACCACGACGCCGACCGCGCCCGTCGTCTCCGTGGATCTCGTCCTCGAGCCCGTCGCCGACCGTTTCGTCCGCCTTTTCGAGAGCCTCACGTCAGGCGTCTCGGAGGTGAACCCCGGGAGCGGCGTCTACGCGCTCACTCTCACCCAGCCCTGGAGCTGTCCGCCCTGCACCTACACCTTCACGGTGGCGGTTCCGTCCAGCCCGTATCCCGGCCACCTGTTCAGCTTCCCGGCCGTGCTCACGTCGCAGAGCCTCAAGGTCGCGGCGCAGGAGTCGAGCGGCGAGCAGCGCACGGGTTCGATCGACACGCTCGGCGGAGTTCCGGGCGCGGGCACGTCGTCCGACCCGTACCGCCTCGTCCTGCGCCCGAAGGGCCGCGTCACGGTCACGGTGCGCGACGCCCTCAACCAGCCCGCGCAGGCGAGCGTGACGATCGACTCCTCGGGCAGGCGCTACGCGGCCGCGACCGACGCGTCGGGCCAGGCCACGTTCGACGCCGTCCTCTCCGGCACCGTCTACGCGTCGGCTCGCGTCGCGTCCACGGGCTTCGGCGGCACCGCGACGGGTACGCTCACCTTCGACGACCAGACGCTGAGCCTCTCGATCACGCTCGCGGCCGCGGTCTCGGCGCACGGCGTGGTCTACCGTGCGCCGGCGGGCGACCTTTGGGACGGCAACCTCGCCTCGCTGACGCCGGAGCCGGGGGCGATCGTCTCGATCGTCGACTCCGGCCAGCTCCAGGTCGTCGCGGCGGCGAGCGACGGCAGCTACCGCTTCGAAGTGCTGCACGTCGGCCAGCACACGATCTCCGCGAGCGACGCGACAGGCCAGGCGTTCACGAGCGCCACGGTCGATCTCGCCGGCCCGAACGGCAACGACAACGCGCTGCCCCCCCTCGTCCTCGACGCCTCGCGGCCACTGATCGTCTCGATCGTCCCGCCGCCGGGCAGCATCGGCATCTCGCGCAACGCCCCGGTCGAGATCGCGTTCTCCGAGCCGCTCCTCGCGACGGTCCTTCCGACGGGCGGCTCGACGTCGCCCTACTTCACGTTGCGCTCGGCGACCGGGAACCTGCCGGGCGGAGCGTGGACGGCGCTCCTGAACGGCGTCGGCCAGCAGGTCGTCCGGTTCACGCCCTCGGGCCTCTACGAGAACTCGACAGTCTACAGCGTGACGATCGCGGGCGGCCCGTCCGGCGTGCGCGACCGCGCCGGCCGGCCGTTGTCGGATTCGGGCAACGTCGGCTCGAACTTCACGACGTCGGACACCGTGGGACCGGGCGTCGTCGGAACGACACCCTCGCTCGACCGGCCGGTCGACCCGATCGCGCCGATCCGTTTCGACTTCAGCGAGGTCGTCACGGCGACGCCGCAGGAGCTGGACGGCTCGGGCCCGACGCCGGCGGCGCAGCTCTTCTGGCAGCAGAACGGGAGCTCCGTGTGGCAGCCGATTCCGATCTCGATGTTCCTCACGCGCGGCGGCTACTCGCTCACGATCGAGCCTCCCACGGGCGTCACCTATTCGAACGACAGCCTGCAGCGCCGCGTGCATGTCTCCCGCCTGAAGGACTCGATCGGCAACGCGATGGCCGACTACGACAAGGCGTTCCGGATCTACGACCAGAACCCGCCCCATGTGGACGCGTCGTTCCCGGCGTCGGCTCCGACCGGGCAGCTCGTGGGCGGGACGTCGTACACGCTGACGCCTGTTCTGTCGAACCTCGACGACCTCCCGCAGGGCGACGTCGACCGCGTGGAGTATTTCCTCGCGTCGGCAGGAGATCCGGCGACTCCGGCGTCGACTCCGGCATTCACCGCCCGCTCCGCGCCCTGGATCTTCACTTTCGTCGCGGCGTACGCCGGCAACGGCATCGACCCGAGGCCGTTCCCGGTGTGGGTGAAAGGGGTCGACACCTCGACGAACCCGAGCAACGTCGTGAAGCTCGCGATGAACGTCCTCCCGAACGCTCCGCCCGTCATCGCTTCCGTCGCGGCGTCGGCGACCGCCCCCGTCGCGGGGACGTTCCATGCGGGCTCCTCGCTCGCGGCGCAGGTCGCGGGAGTCGCGGACCCGGACGGCAGCACGGTAACCCTCACGGCCGAGCTCCGGAAGGACAACCCCTCGAGCCCCAACGATCCCGCGGATCTCGTCGCGAGCCTGCCGTCGCAGCCGCTGACGAGGCCCGGCGGAGGATGGAGCGCGCTCGCTCCGCCCGTCTTCACGTCGGCGATTCCGATCTCGATGGCCGACGGCACGTCGCTCTTCTTCCGCGTGAAGGCGACGGACGCGCTCGGCGCCTCCGTGACGGCCGAGTCCGCCCGCTTCGCGGTCGCGCACGACCCGAATGCGCCCGTCGTGGATTCCTTCGTCGCGCGCCTCTCGGGCGCTTCGTCGCCCGCGTCGCAGTTCTTCATCGGCCAGAAGCTCCTCCTCGAGTTCCGCGCGCGCGACGCCGAGACGGCCGTGCGCACGACGTCGATCGCGTTTTCCGGAGTCTTCTCCTCGCCGCAGGCCGCGACGCTCGTCGGGGGTACGACGAATCTCTACCGCACCGGGGAATTGACCGTTCCAGCGACGGTGCCGCCGGGAGGCCTTTCCGTCACGGCGACCGCCGCCGCGGCGGACTGGGGCGGAAACACGGGGACGTTGCCTCTCACGTTCACGGTGACGCCCACGCCCGACCCCTATGCGCCCGTCGTGACGTGGCTGACGCCGTGGGAAGGCGGTGGGTGGCCGTCGAGCTACACGTCAACTGTCTCGCCGCAGGGCGCCGCGCTTCTGCTGCGCGTCAAGGTCGCGGATCTCGACCGCATCGGGGGTCTCGACGTCCCAGGCTCGATCGCGAGCGTCCAGTTCAAGGGCCCCGTCGATGCCGGCGGGACTCTCGCCTCCACGTTCGTCGACGGGTCGCTCGTCGCGGGAACGGGAGGCCCGGGCGCAGGCGTCTACGAGGCGCTGTGGCGCGTTCCGAACGGCGTGGCGTTGGGAACGCAGCTGCCGTTCCAGGTGCGCGTCGTGGATGCGGGCGCGAACGCGACGAGCGCCGACGCGCATCTCCGGTCGGTCCGGCCGCGCAAGGTCTACGAGGCCACCCAGGTCGCCGCGTTGCCGGCGGACACCTTGCTCGGAGGCGGAGGCGACGCGGCGGGCCCGGTCTTCCTCCTCGACGGAGCGGTCCTGAGCCTGTATCCGCAGACGGCTCCGGCCGTGCGCATGCTGCCCGCGATGTACGTTTACGCGGGCGGCGTGGTCGCGGGGGCGTCGTTCACGCCGTCGGCCAGCATCCTCACCGCGCCCGAGGTCACGTCGTATGCGTCGTCCGTCCTCTACAACCCGCTCGAGTTGACGGTCACCGACACGTTCGGCGTCGGCCACGGCGCGCGCGTCGACGTGACAGCCAAGGGCCTCCTCGGCTCGACGCCGACGCAGTCGATGGTCCTACCCGGGCAGATCGGCTCTCAGATCCACGCGGGCGGCTCGCACGGCGGGTCCGGAGGGCCGGGCTCACCCGGCGGCTGGACGCGGACCGACC
>JAMQPJ010000343.1 GCA_023717585.1 Thermoanaerobaculia bacterium | reverse complement strand
CGGGGCGGGAATCATGGCGGCAGGCGCTTCGGGCGTCGCGTGGCTTGGCATCGCCAGGAAGGTGGCCCTGCCGCTCGCGCTGTCGCCGATTCTCTCGCTCGCCGTGATGCTCGCCCTCTCGCCTCTCCTCGCGCCGGTCCTGCGGCGTTTCCATCGCTTCTGCGTTTGCCTCGAGCGCCGCGAGGCTGTTCCGGCCGTGCCCGCGGGAGCTACCGCGTCCGTGAGCGCGTCCGTGAACGCTTCCGACCTGCCGAGCGTCGGCGTCCTGAGCGGGTCCGCCTGCCCGCCCGACATGCTCGTGCGGGTCAATGCGCTCGACTCGCTCCACTGGGTTTCGTCCGGGGCCACGAGCTTCTTTCGCGGCCTCAACGACACACCCAAAGTCCTCGCTCTCGGGTTTGCGGCCTCCGCTGTCTGGGGCGTCGGACTCGGCGGCTTCTACGCGGCCGTTGCCGTCGCCATGGCGCTCGGGAGCGCGTTCGGCGGCTTCCGTGTCACCGAGACGCTCGCGAGGAAGGTCACGAAGATGTCTCCCGACGAGGGTCTTCTCGCGAACCTGACGACGTCCGCGCTCGTGAGCGCCGCCTCGCTCTGGGCGCTCCCCGTCTCCACGACGCACGTGTCGTCGGGCGCGATCATCGGGATCGGCGCGGCATCGAAGGCGGCGGGCATCCAGTGGAAGACCGTCCGGGAAATGCTCCTCGCGTGGATCGTCACGCTGCCCGTTGCCGCTCTCGTGGCCGCGCTCGCTTTTCGACTACTGGCCTGAGTCGGCGGCGCGGCCCGGCCCGTTCATCTCGGGCAGGACGGAGACGAGGCCGGGAGGATCCGCACCTGGAACGTCCGTTCGCGGCTCTCTCCTCGGCGGGCTTTCTCGTTCCTGCGACAACTCCGCCTTCGATGAAAGGGATGCGAGAATCACGAAGGTTTCCCCTCATGGCCGACCAGAAAGAGCCGAAACCCGGCCCCGGCGCCTCCCCGGGAGAGGTGACGGCTCTCCTTCTCGCCTGGAGCGCGGGCGACAAGGAGGCGCTTCAGAAGCTGATTCCCCTCGTCTACTCGGACCTCCGCAAGAGGGCCGAGGGGTACCTCCGGAAGGAACGCTCGGGGCACACGCTGCAGCCCACCGCCCTCGTGAACGAGGCTTACCTGAAGCTCGTCGACCAGAAGAGCGTGAGGTGGCAGAACCGGGCCCACTTCCACGCCGTCGCCGCCCGCGCGATGCGCGAGGTTCTCGTCGACTACGCGCGCCGCCGCCAGGCGGAGAAGAGGGGCGGCGCCCAGACCCGGATCTCGCTGGACGAGGCGGGCCCGATGGCGATGCCGAGAAGCCTCGATCTCCTTTCCCTCGACATGGCCCTCGCCCGCCTGGCGACTCTCGACGAACGGCAGTCGAAGCTCGTCGAGCTGCGCGTCTTCGGGGGCCTGACGATAGACGAAGCCGCCCATGCGATGGGGATCTCCGCCGCCACCGTCAGCCGCGAGTGGAGGCACGCCGAGGCGTGGCTCCACCGGGAGATGGCGGGTCTGACGCCGTGACCGAAGAGCGGTTCCGAAGAGCGAAGGAAATCTTCCACGACGCCTCGGAACGGCCGGCAGAAGACCGCTCGTCCTTTGTCGCCGCCGCCTGCGGCGGAAACCCGGACCTGAGGCACGAGGTCGAGTCGCTCCTCGCGTCCGCGGACGCGGGAGACGGCTTCCTCGACGCCGCTCGCTTCCCGACTCTCCCGCGTCAAGAGACATTCGAGGAGCCCGCCGGGACCGAGCCCGACGTCACACGGCGGCGCATCGGACCCTACACCCTCCTCCGGGAGATCGGGCGCGGTGGGATGGGGTCGGTCTACCTCGCCGAGCGCTCGGACCACGAATACCGCGGGCGGGTCGCCTTGAAGCTCGTCAAGCGCGGGATGGACACGGACTTCATTCTCCAGCGCTTCCGCGCCGAGCGGCAGATTCTCGCCTCGCTCAACCATCCCAACATCGCCAGGCTGCTGGATGGCGGCACGACCGACGACGGCCTCCCCTACTTCGTCATGGAGTTCATCGAAGGGCAGAACCTCACCGAATACTGCGGCGGCCGCAACCTCACGCTCCGGGACCGGATCGACCTCTTCCGAATCGTCTGTGCCGCGGTGCAGTACGCTCACCGGAGCCTCGTCGTCCATCGCGACATCAAGCCGTCGAACCTGCTCGTCACGGAGGACGGCGCCGTCAAGCTTCTCGACTTCGGCCTCGCCAAGGTGATCGATCCGCAGAGAAGCGGCGAGAGCTTCTACCAGACCGTGGAGGGTGTCGGGATCTTCACACCCGAGTACGCGAGCCCCGAGCAGGCGCGAGCCGAGGCCGTCACGACCGCCACCGACGTCTACTCCCTCGGCGTGGTCCTCTACGAGCTGCTGGCGTGTGTCCATCCGTACCGCCGGCCTGACTCGGGCCCCGCGGACCTGATCCAGGCCATTCTCCAGATCGAGCCCGCGGCGCCTTCGGCCGCGGCGGCCCGAAAGGGCGACGCGAGCCGCGCCCGGGCGCTCGTGGGAGACCTCGACACGATCGTCCTCACGGCGATTCGCAAGGAGCCCGAGAGGCGCTATGCCACCGTCGAGAAGCTCTCCGCCGACCTCGGCCGCCACCTCGCCGGTCTCCCCGTTTCGGCCCGTCCCGATACGCTCGTCTACCGTTCGGGAAAATTCGTCCGTCGCCATCGCCTCGGAATCGCGGCGGGTCTCCTCGTCATCCTCTCGCTCCTCGCCGGCCTCTCGGCCGCCCTCTGGCAAGCGCGTGTGGCCCGTGAGAAGGAGGCGCTGGCCAACACGCGCTTTCATGAGGTAAGGAAGCTGGCGAAGACCGTGCTGTTCGATCTGCACGACCGGATCAAGCCTCTTCCCGGCTCGACCCCCGTCCGGGCTCTCCTCGTCACGACCGCTCTCGACTACCTGAACCGCCTGTCGGCCGAAGCCGGTCACGACCGCGACCTCCTCCGTGAGCTGGCGGAGGCCTACGTGCGAGTCGGAGATGTCCAGGGCGGCGTGGGTCAGGGAAGCCTGGGCGACACGCTGGGTGCCGTCGCCAGCTATCGGAAGGCGCTCGTCATCCGTGAGGCTCTTTGCGCGGACCCGGGCGCAGAGGCTGTAGATCGGGGCGCCCTCGCCGAGTCGCTGGAGAAGATGTCGGACGTCCTGTGGCTCACCGGCGACAATGGCGGCTCCGTCGCCGCGGCCAGTCGCGCGGTCACGATCCTCGATGAGCTCCTTCGAGCGGCACCAGGCGATCCCGAAGGAAAGAGCAGGCTCGCGCGTGCCATTCACGTTCTCGCGGATGCGCAGGAGGAGACGGGCGACTTCGACGGTGCCGTGGAGTCTTCCCGCAGGGGAGCCCGCCTTTACGAGGAAGTCTCCCTCGCGAGACCGGACGACGCGCGGGCTCGCTCAAAGGTTCTCGTCGGCCGCTACCAGATCGGCGTCGCTCTCCTGATGAAGGGCGACGCGGCTGGAGCGCTGCCCGAGCTTCGCCGGGCCGTGGAGATCGGCGAGGAGCTCACGAAGAAGGAGCCGGGAAACTCCGACTACCGCCGCATGCAAGCGTTCGCCCCGATGCAGCTCGGCCGTGCGCTCGCCGGAATGAAGGACTGGGAGCCGGCCCTGGCGGCGTTCGCCCGGTCGCGGACGGCGTTCGAGAGCATCCTCGCCGCCGACCCTCTGAACGCGAACGTCCGGATGAACTTCGGTTCTCTCTGCTCGCAGTACGGACACGCTCTCGCAGGCGCAGGCCGGCGGGCGAAGGGTGCGGCCCTTCAGCGAGACGGACTCGCTGCGCTCGAAAAGGTGTGCCTCGAGGATCCCGGCAACGCGGCCGCCCGCAAGGAAAAGGCCGACGCGACGGCCAGGTTGGTGGAGCTCGGCGGATCGGCTCACCAGACCGGCGGAGTCTTCCCCCCGCGCTCCGACGGCCGCTAGGTCGTCTCCGGAGCGCTCAGGCCGTTCGCGGAGGGTCGAGCTCCGCGATCCTGCGGGCAAGCTCGTCGCGCACGCCGCGGAACGTCTCCAGCGGGCGTCCGGACGGCGGCCTGGCCGCGGGGTCGGGCAGCGGCCAGTGGAGATTCCTCACGCGCTTCGGGAAAACGGGGCACACCTCTTCGGCGCAAAGCGTCACGACGAGGTCGACCGAGGCCGCATCGATCTCCGCGACGGACTTCGACCGCTGGCCCGCGATGTCGATCCCCACCTCGGCGAGCGCCGCGATCGCGAGCGGGTTGACCGCCGTGGGCTGCGACCCGGCGCTCTGGACGCGGACGGCGTCCCCGAACTGCGCGCGCGCGAGGCCCTCGGCCATCTGGCTCCGCGCCGAGTTCGCGACGCAGAGGAAGAGGACGCCGGGCGGCCGCACGGGCGCCGTCACGCGCGCGCGGCCTCCGGCGCCGGGTCGAACCAGCCGCGTGTCCGGTTGCAGGCGGCGCAGCCCGAGAGCATCACGGGAACCTCCACGAGGACGCCGACGACTGTGGCGAGCGCCGCGCCCGACCCCGGCCCGAAGAGCGCGATGGCGGTCGCGACCGCGAGCTCGAAGAAGTTGCTCGCGCCGATGAGCGCGCCTGGCGCCGCCACGTTGTGCGGAACTTTCAGGAGCTTCATGAGCCCGTAAGTGAGCCCGGAGTTGAAGTAGACCTGGATCAGGAGCGGGATGGCGATCAGGACGACGTGCAGCCAGTGCGTCAGGAGGTTGTCGGACTGGAAAGCGAATATGAGGATGAGCGTCGCGAGGAGCGCGAGGACTGTTATCGGGCGGAAGAACGCGAGGGTGTGCTTCTCGAACCACTCGATTCCCTTCGTCCGGACGAGGAGCGCGCGCGAGAGGCTTCCGAGCGCGAGAGGAATGACGATGAACGCGACGACGCTGGTGACGAGGACCTTGAACGGCACCGTCAGGTTGCTTGCGCCGCTCACGAGGAGCGTGACGATCGGCGCGAACAGGACGAGCATGATCAGGTCGTTCACGGAGACCTGGACGAGCGTGTAGGCGGGGTCGCCGTCCGTGAGGTACGACCAGACGAACACCATCGCCGTGCAGGGGGCCGCCGCCAGGATGATGGCGCCGGCGATGTACTGGTCGGCCAGCGCGGGCGAGATGAGGCCCGAAAAGACGTGCTTGAAGAACAGCCATGCGAGGAAGGCCATCGAGAACGGCTTGACGAGCCAGTTCACGAAGAGCGTCACCAGGAGGCCCTTTGGCTTCTTTCTCACGCCCAGGATGCTCGTAAGGTCGATCTTGAGCATCATCGGGTAGACCATCAACCAGATCAGAAGGGCGATCGCGACGTTGATCTGGCTTCCCTCGCCGAACTCGAGCTTCCGGATGGCATCCGTTGCTCCCGGAAGGAGCTTTCCGAGGGCGACTCCGACAACCATGCAGAGGCCGACCCAAAGCGTCAGGTACCTCTCGAAGAAGTTGAGCCGCCTCGGAGCTCCAGCGTCGCTCACCGTCTTCTCAGCTCTTCGTCGGCTTCGTCGCCCTCACGAACGCGCTCATGAACTTGCCGTCCACCTGGGGCGCCATCGCGTCCGCGTCGATACCCGCCGCGGAGAGGAAGTCGCGCGCGTCGTCGATCGTGTAGACCCGTGTAGGCGTGATCGAGACGTCCCCGAAGCCCGCCTTCTTCAGTTTCGTTTCGAACTCCTCTTCCTCGAGCGCGCCGGCGAGGCAGCCGATCCACAGCTCGACGTTCCGGCGCACCTCCGCGGGCACGATGCCGCGGACAACGACGTCCGACACCGCGAACCGCCCGCCCGGCTTGAGGACCCGGAACGCCTCCGCGAGCGCGCGATCCTTGTCGGCCGAGAGGTTCACGACGCAGTTCGAGATGATGACGTCGACCGACGCGTCCGGCAGCGGGATGCTCTCGAGCTCGCCCTTCAGGAACTCCACGTTCATGACGCCGGCCACGCGCTGGTTCTCGCGCGCCAGCGCGAGCATGTCGTCCGTCATGTCGAGCCCGTAGACCTTTCCGCTAGGGCCCACCCGGCGCGAAGAGAGAAGCACGTCGATGCCGCCGCCCGAGCCAAGGTCCAGGACAGTTTCTCCCTCGTGGAGCTCGGCGAGGGCCGTCGGGTTTCCGCATCCTAGCGACGCCGAGACCGCCGCCGCCGGCAGCCCGAGCGTCTGTGCCGACTCGTAGAGGTTCGACGTGATCGGGTCCTTCGCACCCGCGATCGCCGAGGCGCCTCCGCAGCACGCGCTGCCGCCCGTCGTCGCACGCCGGGCTGCTTCGCCGTATTTCTCTCTGACGATGTCCTTCAGGCTCGTTTCAGACATGAGATCCCCCAATGAATCAATGATTCTTGATGCTTAGAACAGCGAAAACCCGTAAAGCTGCCCTAGAGGCGTCTTTTTCTCGTCGCAACACCGTGCGGCGTCTAGCCGGGCGGCATCCTCCTGAACCGTCCCGACGAAATCCTGGAGCTCCGCGAGAGTTCCCGGGTGGAGCGAATAGTGGATCCAACGGCCGGAGCGGCGGTCTGTCACCAGGCCGGCGTCCTTCAGCGTCTTCAGGTGAAAGGACAGGCGTGACTGGCCCGCGTCGAGCGTATCCATCAGATTACAAACGCATTGTTCTCCGTGTAGGAGTTTTCCGACGATCCGGAGCCGGGTCTCGTCCGAGAGCGCGTGGAAGAGCCTGGCCAGGCGCGCCACGTCGACCCTGGGGTGGGCTCTCCTCGCCGGAACCGCCGGTCCTGCCATATCCTCAATATATAAACAAAACTTGATATGTCAAGGGTATTCTCATGCGGGCGGGCAGTTTCGCCTCCCGCGGGCGGCCGCTACCCCCTCAGTGCCCGGATCTTGCCGATGTGGCTATCGTCGTGGCCCGCCAGCACGTCGGCGAGCTGCTCGAGCGTCAGCTCCCCTCGCTTCGGGTGAAGGCCGGTGCGCCGCCACGCGGGGTGCGGCAACGCGCGAAGGAGGACGAGCGTGTCCTCTCGTAGCCGACGGAATTCCTTCGCGACGGCCGCGGCATCGGCCTCGGCGTACTTCAGCTGGCTCGCAGCCCGGTCGTTGTCGAGCATCCAGAACGCGGGGCGCTCCGAGAAAGCGACCTTCGAGAAGCGCTCCTGATAGACGCGCTCGATGTCGCGCACGTGCGCGGCATTCTCGATCATCGACCATTTTCCGGAGGGCCCGCGCTGCCGGAGAACGTCGTCCGGCGCGCCCTTGAGCGCGGCGGCGAGGGCCGCGGGAGCGGCCGCCAGGCGATCGAGAACGGCCGCCCGCCGCTTGATCGCGCCGATCTGCGCGAGGTGCGCCACATCGTTGCCGGCGGCGTGCCGTGCGACCAGCTCGTCGATCGTGAGCCGGCCCATCGTCTCGTGGATCCCGGCGCGCCGCCACTGCTCGGGCTTCGCCTTCTTGAGGAGGCGCAGGCTCTCGCGGCGGAGGCGCATCCAGTCGCGCAGGATGTCGGTGGCCTTCTGGCCGCGGTAGTCGCGCTCGATGGCGAGGGCGTCTCCGTTGACGTCGGGCAGCTTCGGCTCGGGCTCGGCGAGGATGCGCGTGTACCTCTCGAGATACGCCTCGCGCTCCATGTCGCGCATGTGGCAGAGAATCTCCAGGATCGACCACTTGCCCGGCGCCGGCGCAAAGAGGAGCAGCTTCTTCGGGACCCCGCGAAGCGCCTCTTTGAGAGCGGCCGGCGTCGCCGCGAGCGTCTCCAGG
>JAMQPJ010000318.1 GCA_023717585.1 Thermoanaerobaculia bacterium | reverse complement strand
CCTGCTGACGTTCCTCGTGGCCACACTCGCCGGCCGTTCGCGCTCCGACTACGAGCGCGCCGAGCTCCTCATGCGAAGCGGCAAGGCCGCGGAAGCCGAGCAGCTCCTCGCGAAAGCGGTTCGCGAACTGGCCGGAAAGACCGACGTGGACGGCGCCCGCCGGATGCCCGGCGCCGAAAGCGGGGCCCGGGCGGACGTCCAGAATCGTCCCGCCCGCTCCCGCGAGGCGCCGGACCTGCGCGGCGTCCAGGGCGGCGGGCGCTCGCGCGGCCAGCGGAGCCGCGCCGGCCCGGTTCAGCTCGACGTCGCGCGGGAAGTAAGCCGGAACCTCCGGGAGGTCGGCCGTCATCATCCGCACGAAGTCCTCTTTCTTCATTGGGCGGAGCGCGTAGTTCGTCCGGCGCTGCTCGCCGATCGTCGAGGACGTCTCCTTCGAGATGTTCCGGCCGCAGAGCGAACCCGCTCCGTGCGCCGGGTAGACGGCGACGTCGTCGGGCAGCGCGAGGAGCTTGCCGTGCAGCGAGTCGTAGAGCTGCCCGGCCATTCCGTCCGCCGTCAAGCCGCCCTCCGAGCCCGCCAGGTCGGGCCGGCCGACGTCGCCGATGAAGAGCGTGTCGCCCGTGAAGACGAGGCGCGGCGCCGAGTCGAGGACGAGAATCGAGATGCTCTCGGGCGTGTGGCCCGGCGTGTCGAGGATGCGCAGGACGAGGCCCCCGAGTCGGATCTCTTCTCCATCGCGGACGGGCCGGTGCGAAAAGGCTGCGCGCGCCTTCTCCCCCATGACGATCGTGGCCCCCGTCCGCGCCGCGAGCTCGCCGTGTCCGCTGACGAAGTCGGCGTGGAGGTGCGTCTCGATGACCCAGCGGATCGAGAGCCCCAGCGCGCGGGCCTCGTCCACGTACTCGTCCACGTCGCGGCGCGGATCGACGACCGCAGCTTCGCCCGCGTCACCGATCAGGTACGAGGCGTGCGCGAGGCAGCCGAGGAAGAACTGCTTGAAGAACATGCGAGAAAGAAGAATATCTTGCTTCGGACCCGTGCAGAAATGCAGGCGCCTCGGCGAAGCACGGTCCATAATCCCCCTTCTAAGAAACGCGGCGATACGCCCTGCTCCTGAGCCGCCTGTTGAAGGGAGCCCTCTCATGAGCCCTATTTCCGAAACAAAAACTCTTTCTTCCGCCGACGTCCGCGAGAAGCACAAGGAGTTCCTCTTCCCGTCCGTCTCGAACTACTACAAGGAGTCGGTCGTCCTCGAGTCCGGCAAGGGGATGCGCGTCAAGGACACGGACGGGAAGACGTATCTCGACTTCTTCGGCGGCATCCTGACGATCTCGGTCGGGCACGCGAACGACAAGGTGAACGCCGCGATCAAGGCGCAGGTGGACCGGCTCGGCCACGTCTCGACTCTCTACCCGACACTTCCCATCGTCCAGCTCGCGGAAAAGCTGGCGCGGCTGACGCCCGGGCGGCTTCAGAAGTCGTATTTCACGTGCTCGGGCACCGAGGCCGACGAGACGGCCGTCATGATGGCGCAGGTCTACACGGGGCGCACTGAGATCATTGCGCTGCGTCACGGCTACTCGGGCCGCTCGATGCTCGCGCAGTCCCTCACCGGACACGCGCCCTGGCGCGCGGTGCCGACGCAGATCGCCGCCATCAAGCACGCGCCCTCGCCGTACTGCTACCGCTGCCCGCTGAAGCTCACGTACCCGTCCTGCGGCGTCGCGTGCGCCAAGGATCTCGAGGAGCTGATCAAGACGACGACGACCGGCCAGATCGCGGGCTTCATCGCCGAGCCCATCCAGGGCGTCGGCGGATTCGTCACGCCCCCGAAGGAGTACTTCGAGATCGCGGTCGGGATCGTCAGGAAATACGGCGGCGTCTTCATCTGCGACGAGGTGCAGACGGGCTTCGGGCGCACCGGCGGCTCGTGGTACGGGATCTCGCACTGGAACGTCGAGCCCGAGATCATGACGATGGCGAAGGGCGTCGCGAACGGGATGCCGCTCGGCGTGACGATCGCGACGCCGGAAATCGCGGACTCCTTCAAGGCGCTCACGATCTCGACGTTCGGCGGAAACCCGATCTCCTCGGCCGCCGCGAACGCGACGATCGAAGTCATGGAGGAAATCGACGCCCCGAAACGCTCCGCCGAGATGGGCGCGCGACTGCGCGCGGGCCTCGACGGCCTCAAGAAAAAGTACCCGAAAACACTCGGCGACGTGCGCGGCATGGGCCTCATGCAGGCGATGGAGCTGGTCGAGGACCGCAAGACCAAGGAGCCGGCCACCAAGAAGGCCCTGGCGCTCATGGAGGCGGGCAAGAAGCACGGCTTGCTCATC
>JAMQPJ010000306.1 GCA_023717585.1 Thermoanaerobaculia bacterium | reverse complement strand
GGGAGACGACTTCATCACTCCGGACGGGACCGTGATCGACAACGGGCGGCCAATGCCTTTCGGCGCCAGGGTTCCCTCGAGTCCGGAGGTGCCCGTCGGCGGCGCGCAGGCGGCGGCACCCACTCACAGCGCGACGATCGTTCTCCCGCGCGCCAGGCTTTCTCTTCTCGAGGACGACGAGCCCGTGAAGGAATTCCTCCTGAAACAGGGGGTCTCGGTGATCGGCCGCCTCGCGCAAAGCGACATTCAGCTCCCCTCGCCCGATGTTTCGCGCCGGCACGCGCAGGTCACCGTCGGGGCCGACGGTTGCTTCGTCTCCGATCTCGGCTCCGAAAACGGCGTGAAGGTGAACGGCCACCTGGTCGAGAACCACCGGCTCGTGGACGGCGACGTCGTCGTGCTCGGGAAGCAGCGCCTGATCTTTCGGGCGTGACGGCCGGCCCGCAAACGTTCCGCGCCGTTCTTTCGTCCTCCCGCCCGCCTTCTTGACGGGGCCTCGGGGGAATCCGATCATGCCGAACAGTGCAAGAGCCTGGAGGGTTCGAGACCGCGCGACTTCTGCCGTCGACCGGAGCGAACGCTCCCTTCGGACTGCACGTCGTCCTCGATGCCCCGGACCCGGGCGGAGCGCGCAGCCCGTGGGTGCGGCTCTCGGAGGCTGACGACTTCGCGCGCGTCTATCTGGCTGCGGTCAAGGGAGACGAAAACACCCTCCTCGAGCTCTGCGCGCTGAAGCTGATGCCGGACGCCTGGCCGGAGGGCGCGACACCGGCGGCCCTCGGCGTGACGAACCGCGACCTCGAGGACCGGTGGGAGAGGGAGAACGCGCGCCTCCTCCAGCTGCGCACGCTCTCGCAGCACTTCCCGCGCCTCGTCCGCGTCGACGATTCCGCCGGTGAGCTCGCCCGCCGCCTGCCGCCTCTTCTTTATTCGTATCCAGGGCGCTCGTTCTTCGTCCCGCCCTGCCCGCGCTGCCGGAATCCGCTCTCGCTCTGCCGCGACGAAACCTGGCTCGCAGGCGCCGGCCTCCCTTCCTTCGTCACGACGCTGGACCGCTTCCTCTGGTGCGAGAGCTGCGCCCGCGGACCCGAGGCGCCCACCGTCTATACGACCTCGCGGATCGGAGCGCCCCGCGCCACCGTCCGCTCCGCCACCGACCTCCTCGACGATCTGAGCCGCGCTCTCCGCGAGGTCTGGACGGAGGAAGAGGCGACCGCCCTGGTCGGCGCGGAAACCGCCAGGGCGGCGCGCTCGTCACGCACGGCCAAGGCAGGCGCCAGCGTACCGGACCTCTTTACGCCGCTCACCCTTTATGGGTCGCCGTTCCTCCTGACCGTGGCGGCGCCCCTCGACCTCGAGGCGCTCGCCGACGCTCTCGGCGGCAGGCCCTGGGAGGAGCTCCCGGCTCCGAGCCCGAGAACGGGCGGCGCTTTCCCTCCTCGCTGGGCGTGGCTCGTCCGTCCGCCGGCGCCGACCAGGCGGCTGCTTTTTCCGTCCGAGAGCTCGGGCCTCGACGCCGCCGAGATCTTCTTCCTGAAGCTGACCGCCTTCCGCCAGATCCTCGAAGGACTCATCGACTACTACCGGTCGACGGGACGGCCGCACCTCGACCTCCACCCGCGCCACCTCTTGTTCGACCTCTCGGGAGCCGGAGACGGCTTGCCCGTTTTCTGGACGTTTCAGGCGCAGATCCACGGCCTGGCCGCGGCCGGCGTGCCGCTTCCGGCTCCGGGGTCGCCGACGGTCGTCCTGCCCGGACAGGGGCTGCCCGTTCCCTACGCGGCCCCCGAAGTCCAGGAATTCCGCCTCGCCGGGTACCGGCCCTGCGAGTTCGCCTTCACCGACGTCGACGAGGAAGGGACGGCGGCACGAAGATTCCGCCTCCGCGGCCGCCTGTCCGACCCGTACGGTCTCTATCCGACGCCGCGGCCGCGCGACACGATCTTCCTGTCCCTCCCGGACCCGGCCCTCGGCTTCGGCTTCACGGGTCTCGCCGTCCGGGCGAAGCCCGGAGACATCCACTCCGACGAAGCGGTTCTCGCGAGCGACCTCGTCGAGCTCGAGGAGAGCGGCCTTCGCCGCCTCCGTCTCGCCGTCGGCACGAAGCTTCCCGGCGCCCGCTATCGTGTCTTCCCGGACTTCGGCACGCCAACCGATCTTCACGCCCTCGGCGTTTCCCTCCTCCGCCTGCTGCTCCGGAACGACGAGCAGGATCTTGCCGCCGTGCTCAAGGCCACGGACCGGCTCGGGCGAGAGGTGGCGGCGTGGGCGCCGGAATCGCGGCGGGACGTCACGCTCGCCTCCCTTCTCAAACGAGCTCCCGACGCGGCCCCCGCCTTCTCGAAGACGCAGGTCCTCTGGGGCCGCGACGACCGCCGCGGGGGCCGGCCGAATGCCGTTCCGGACGGACTCTGGGAGCGGGCCCTCCTCCTCGCGCTGCGCCTCGTCACCCGCGTGACGGGTTTCTCCGTGGCGGCCGGTCCCGCCGACTTCGACCCGCTCTTCCGGGAAGAGAAGCTCGAACGGATCCTGCCCGAAATCGTGGAGATCCTCGCCGAGCTGCAGTCTCTCCTCTTCGGGCGGCAGCCGATCCACCTCGAGATCCAGCAGGTCCTCGCCGAAATCCGTGAGGACGAGCGGTCGTCGGGGGCGCGGTCGTGAGCCGTCCCGCCTTCGTCGCCGTCGAAGTCTGGCTCGGTCCGATGGAAGGGCTGCGTCACGCGACGCCGGCCGGGGACGCGCCGGCCACCGTCCACATCGGCCGCGTCTCCCTGGACAAGAAGACGAGCACGAGGAACGAGTTCGTGCTGTCTTACGGCTACGGCGTCTCGTCGGCCCACGCCGAGGTTCGTTTCGAAAGAGGGCGGCTTTTCCTCAAGGACAACGGGAGCACGAACGGCACCTCCGTCCAGTCCGGTCCGGTCACCGGGGAGATCGAGATCCACTCCGGTGACGTCTTCCTCGTCTCATCGACACCGGTTCGGGTCCGGCTCGTCGACGCGACGCTCCCGGAAATGCCCTTCCCGCGCGTTCTCCGGGGAGAAGCCTGGCCGGACCCGGCCGTGCAGAGCATCGTGCGCGGCACCCGCGAGGCCGCCACCCAGCGCGGCGAGCTGTTCGCAGACACGCGCCACCTCTGCGACGCGCTCCTCCGCTCGCGCACCGCGAGCGTTCAACGAATTCTGAGGGACGCGAACTGGTCGCGGGAGCAGGCGCTGATGGAGCTCTGGGAGGGGCGTCTCTTCGCAGGGCCCTACGAGTGGCTGAACGACCTCTTCCTGCAGCCGCTCGGCCTCAAAACCGGCTCCGACGAGCTGATCCTGTCGCCGAAGGTCGGCTTTCTTCTCGAGGAGTGCCAGCGCCGGTCCATCGAATCCTCGGCGATGGACCTCGAGACGACGCTTCGCCACGAGTTGTTGAAGCTGCTCCGGCAGGACGAGGAGAGCGCCGTCGGCTCGTGGCTCTCCCGGCGGATTCCGGCCTTCGAGCCCCGCGAAGAAACGCCGCCACCGCAGGCACCCAAACCCTCGCGGCCTGCCGCTGCCGTCACGACCGTGCCCGAGACGATCCCGAAGGCGGGCGCCGCGCGCCGCGCCGAAGCGGGCCGGCGCGAACCGGCGCCCGAAGCTGCCGCTCCCTCGGCCGGAATCGCCGGCACTCCGCTCACCGAGGAAGACGTCGCTCTCGACCGCAAGGCGCGCGAGCTGGCCGACGAGCTGCTTCGCGAGTCCGCCGCCTACCGCTTCTCGACGCCGGCCGACCGGCGCGGGGCGCTCAAGTCGCTCGTCGTCCGGGAGCTTCACGCTCTCGCGCCGAACAGGAGACCGCGGATCCTGGAGCAGCTCCGGCTGCAGTTTCCCGTCGCCGTGTCCGGCGACGTTTCGAACCTCGAGGAGCTCCGGCTCCAGCGCCGCGTGGCCGAGCTCGAGCGGCGCCTCGCCGAAGCGGCCTCCCGGCCGGCCCCGGTCGCGCCGAAAGCGGCCGCCGCCGCGACCGCGACCCTGCCGTGGAAAGCGCTGCTGGCGGCCGAAGACGGCAAGGCCTCGACTCTCGAGCCTCGCGCCGCCGTCCTCCGCGATGTCCTCCGCTTCGCCCAGGACGTCGAGACGTTCACCCTCGGCCTCGTCCAAGCGATGACGATGCCGGGCGCCGAGACGGCGAGCTTCCGCCTGCCCAACTTCCGCGACCAGCTGAGCGGCTTCCTCGCCGCGGCCGCCGAGGGGAAGGACGTGA
>JAMQPJ010000257.1 GCA_023717585.1 Thermoanaerobaculia bacterium | reverse complement strand
GCCGGTGCTTCCGCCCGGCGAGGCGCCGGCCGGAGCGGAGGATCCGGTCGAGCGGCTTCGGACGGGACTGATGCCGCGGCTCCGCGAGGACCTCACCGCGGACGATCTCGCCTCGATCGCGGGTGTGTCCCTGCGGACCCTGCAGCGGCTGTTCCGCGAGCGGTTCGACACCTCGCCCATGACCTGGCTCATGGACGCCCGGCTTTCGGAGGCGGCGCGGTTGATCCGGGCCGGAGACGACCCGGTCACGAAGATCGCGTATCGCGTCGGATTCAAGGATCCGTCGCATTTCACGCGCCGGTTCAAGGGCCGTTTCGGCGTCTCTCCGAACGAGTACCGCCGGGCCGATACGCCGCCGGCGCCGATTCCGGCCGCAAATCGGGGAGAGGAATCGTGAGACGCATCGTCGAACCTGTCGTTTCGGAGCCGGAAAGCCTCTCTGGCGCTCCCGGACGACCGAATTGCGCGCTCAGGCCACGGGAAGACTTGCAGGAAACGCGACTCGAAGACACTGTGGAGAGAGAGAAAGTCAAAGTGAAGAACATGCGGATCGAACGCGACACGGCCCGCCGCCTTGCGTCCCTCACCCTCCCCGGGCTCCTGCTCGTTCTCGGAGCCGCCGCCGCGGAGCCTGCCCTTTCGGAAGAGGCAAAAGTGGAGATCGTCGACCTCTCCGTCGACTCCGCGAACCAGCCGCGCTTCGGCCAGGAGCTGAAGCTGCGCCTCACCGTGAAGAACAAGGGCCGGGTGCCGGCGAAGGGCGTGGCGGTCGAGGTCCGAAGGTCGGGAGCTCCCGCAGCGAAGCTCCTGCTCGGCGACATGGGCGCGGCCGAGCAGCGGATCCTGCCGCTCGCGACGGGGGTCACGCTGGGCGCCGGCGAAAACTGCTTCACGGTCGTGCCCGTCGTCGCGTCGGGCGCGCCGGCGGGCCCCGGGCGCCCGTACTGCGTGACGCCGGGCTGCTACAGCGTCGCGGAACGACCTGGCTTCTGAGCTGTCGCGGGCCTCTCGCATAATCGCGGCATGAGCGAAGCCGGACCGTCGCCCGGGCCACGCGCGGCCCGGTGGGCCGCGCTCCTCGTGCTCGCCGTCCTCCTCGCGACCGTCGACACGCGCGCGTTCGGCCTCATTCCCGACGGAAAGGAGATGCTCTCGGCGTCGGCCGCGATCTCGCGGTTCCTCGAGATCGGCGTCTCGCGGGATTTCGTCAATGCGCCGCGGCGTCCCGGGGGCGATGCCGTGTCGCGCTACGGGATGGGGCTTTCCCTCGCGGAAGCTCTGCCCGGCGCCCTGGTGCGTGTCGTCCGGGCGGCCGCTCCCTCCGCGCCGTCGGCGCCCGTCTTCGTTCTCGTGCCAATCGCGTGCCTCGTCGCCGCGGCGTGGGCGACTGCCCGGGCGTTGCTCCTCCTCGGCGCGGCGCCCGCGTGGGCCGCGGCGTCGGGCGCGGGCCTCGTCCTCGCCACGCCGCTCTTTGGATACGCGGCGAGCGACTATGGCGAGCCGCTGCAGGCCTGCTGCATCGCGCTGGTGCTGCTCGCGGTCGTCGAACTGCGCGACGCTCCGGTCTCGCGGCGCTGGCAGATCGTCGCAGGAGTCGCCGCGGGCTTCGCGGTGCTTACGAAGACCCTGCTGCTCGTGGCGGTCGCGCCGATCCTCGCGTGTGCGCTCTGGGGAAAGAGAGAAGAAGAGAGATTCTTAGAAGGTGAGAGGGGAGAAGAGAAGCGCCAAGGCCGGGAGACGCGGGTCGAGCGGCGGGAGGAGCAGCGGGCGGAGCGCGCCAGATCGCGGCGTGCCGGTGCGACGGATGCTCGCCGCCGGGCGCTGCCGTGGCCCCTGCTCTTTTCATTCGCAGGAATTCTCTCTCTTTGGGTTCTTCTCGAATTCGCCCGATTCGGCAAGCTCTTCGGCGGCTATGCCGGGGAGACGTTTTCCTATCCGTTCTTCACCGGTCTCCTACGCCTCACGGTATTCCCGAACAAAGGCCTTTTCTGGTATGCCCCGATCGTCCTCCTCGCGCCGCTCGGGTTCGTCCCGCTTTTTCGCCGCGACGCCCGGCTCGCTCTCGCCTCCGCCCTGTCCTTCGTCGTGCTTCTCTTCGCGGCCTCCGCGTGGTGGGCGTGGGACGGGCAGGCGGGCTGGGGACCTCGTCTGCTCCTGCCCGCACTCCCGCCCCTCGTGTTCCTTGCCGGCTTCGCCTGCGCATCGTCATCCGGCCGGCCTGTCCGCATCGCGGGCGCGCTCGCGCTTTTTCTCGGCTTCGGAGTCAATCTGCTCAGCGCGCTCGTGCCGTTTCCCGCCGTCTATGCGCTCTCATCGGTCGTGCCGCCCCAGCCGATTGCGGAGGCACGCGCGGAGGGGACGGCGTACGAAGTCGGACGTGGGGCGGACGGCATCCTCCGCGCCACGGCGCCCCATCACCTCTCCCTGACGCCCGGCTGGTCGCCGATCCGCGTCCACGCGCTCGTCCTCGCGGCGAAGCTGAGGGGCGAAGCGGCGGAGCGGCTGGGACGCGAGGGGCTTTCGTCGCTCGACCCCCCGTTCCGGCCCGCTCTTCCGGAGGAGCCTGCGCCCGCCATGCTCCTCGCGCTGCGGCCGGTTCGCGCCGGGTGGGGCCGCGAATTCTTCGTTGAAAGTGGAGAGAGACTGTCCGATCCGTGGGTGGAGGCGACGCGCGATCAGACGGTTCGCGCGATCGACGTGAAGGACTTCGCGCGGGCGGCGGCGCTCGGGGAAGACCTGCTGAGAAAGAAAGGCCGGGATCCGGATTCGGATTCTGCGAGTGACCCTCGCGTGGTCGCGCTCATCGCCGAATCGATCCGTCTCGGCGGCGGCCAGGATGCGGGTGCGCAATCGTCCGACTCTCGCGCGGCGGCGTCGCTCTCTTTCCTTTCTAAGCAAATATCTTCTCTTCATTCTTCTTCGAATTCATTGACCTGCAATCCATGGATTCTCTTTGTGCGTGCCATGGCCGAGCCGCCGGGCGACCTCTCGTGCATCCCCGAGGCCAGTCGGGAGGGCTTCGCGCGAAGCCTGGATGCCTCGCGCCGCCAGGGCTGGACCCTCACTTCGTGGGTGCGGGCGCTGCGAACGGGCGCGCCCTAGCCGGCTCGACCTCTCGAAGGCGCAGCAGGAGCTGGGCATCGCCGAACGGCTCGACCGAGATTGCGCGCGACTCGAGTCCGTGGCGCAGCCGCGGAAGCCAGCCTCGAAGCCACACGAATTTCGGCCAGGCTTCGGTGTTCTTCTCGATGGCGGCCGCCGTGTCCCAGAGGAAGCGCGAGAAGAAGACCGTGTCGACCGGAGCGTCGGGTGACATGGCCTGGCCCGCGATCCCGACCGCCCGCGCGCCGGACTCGTCCACGATGAGCGACGTGAGGCCAACGCGCCCGAGGTCGCCGCGCCGGACGCGCCCGTAGACCTGCCCCTGCTCCTGGCCCCAATCCACGTTCGAGTCGGAGAGGATGGCGGGAATGCCGGCAGGACCTCCGGCGAGGAAATTGCCGAACGAGATCTCGCGGCCAAGGCGGAAAGCGGACTCTCCGGCGGCCAGGAAAACGACTGCCGCGAGCGCCGCGCGGAAAGCCCGCGGGCGGCGGGCCAGAAGAGCCCTGCCGGCGCCGGCCGCCGCGACGAGAAGGAACGGCACGGCGGGCAGGGCATGCCGCACGCCGATGTTCACGTTCGATGCGCAGGCCGCGGCGAGATACGCGCCGCCGAGAGCCGCCGGGAGCCAGGCGCGGGCGGCGAGGATTCGGCGTCTTCGGGGCTCCCTGACCAGGAGGATCAGCGCGACGAGGAGCGACGCGAGCATGGCGAGAACGGTCGCGGTCGTGAGCTTGACTCCGAGAGCGACAGGGAAATAGAGCGGGTGTCCCTTGCCGGAGACCTCGCCGAAGAAGTAGTTGAAACGCTCTCCGGGGCCCGCCACGCCCTGCACGAAGAGCAGCCCCGCGCCGTACGCGGCGACTGCCTTCGGGTACGTGCGCGCGAGGGAGACGGCAGCGCGCTCCTGCGGCAGCTCCTTGAATTCCCGGGCGATGGCCGCCCTGAACGCGTCGTCGCTCGTGCCGGCCAGAGCGAGCGATTGGATGAGGAAGAGGGTCACGAGGGCGGGAACAGCGAGAAAGAGAAGGACATTGGGAAGAGCACGAAGAGAATCTCTTAGAAAGTGAAGAGAGCGGGGGCGGCCGCCTGCCCGAGTCGAGTCGTCCGCTCGCTTGGACCGCCCTGCCCCGCGCTCATTCACTTTCGAAGAAAATCTCCCGGTGCTCCCGGCCGCAAGCCGAAGCATCGCGAACATGGCGAAGACCGCGAGGAACGGAAAAGCCGAGTACTTCGATGCCATCGCGAAGCCGTAGAGGACTCCCGTTGCGCCGAGCCACACGCGCGCCGCGCGCATGCCGCCGGCCGCGCGTGCCGCGCGCTCCAGCGTGAGCGCGGCCGCGACGAAGAAGAATGTGACGAGGACGTCGCTCTGAACGAGCGCGCCGTGGCCGCGCAGCGTCGGTTCTGTCGCGACGAGCGCCGCGGCGGCGAGGCCCGCGGCGTTTCCGGCGAGCGCGCGTCCAAGAAGCCCGGTCACGAGAGCGAGGCCGAGGAAGATGAAGGCCATGGGCGCGCGGCCCGCGCGTGTCTCCTCGATCTCCATCGCGGGCTTCTCGCGCGGGAGAAAGGCTCCTGCGAAGAGCTTCATCAGGACGGGGTGCTCGAAGTTCGAAACCATCCCGGGGCCGTGGCGCCACGCGCGCGCGGCGGCGAGGTGGGCGGGCTCGTCCGAGGTCGTCCAGAGAGAGAAGCGGGCGGCCTCGGCGCCGAAGAGCGCGAGCAGGGCGATGGCGGCGAGCGTCGCCATGAACCGCGCGTTGGGCATCGGCCGATTATGCTTGCAGCCCCGGAGGTCCCTCACATGAAGAGTTCCCGCCTTCTTGTTTCCCTCGCTGCCTTCGTCATTTTCTGCGGCTGCTCGACGGTTCGCTTCGATCCTGCAGCCGAGCGGGAACGGCTGCTGAGGCGAGATGCCGAATGGGCGGCCGCCGCCGCCGAAGGAAAAGACGTCTCGAAAATCGTCTCGTACTGGACGGACGACGCCGTCGTCGTTCCTCCGGGACAGCCCATCGTGGAAGGCAAGGCTGCGCTTCGCACTTTCGTCGACGCATCCCTGAAGATGCCCGGCTTCTCCATCCGCTGGAAGTCGGAGAAGCCCGCGTTCTCTCCGGACGGCAAGATGGCCACGCTGCAGGGCTCGAACGAGATGACGATGACGGGGCCCGACGGGAAGACGATTTCGCTGAAGGGCCGGTCCGTGACGGTCTGGCGCCTCGAGCCGGACGGCCAGTGGCGCTGTGCGATCGACATCTGGAACGACCCGCCGCCTGCGACGCCCGCAGCCAAGTAGTCCGGCCGGAGGTTCCCCCGGTCCTACGTGTGGACGCCCGGAGCCTCGTGCCCCGTGCGCGCGACCCACTCCACGTAGGAGCCGCCATAGGCGTGCGGCGCATCGGCGGCGCCGTTCTCGCCGAGGACGAGGACGCGGTTCGAAAGCCCGCGGAGGAAGGCGCGGTCGTGGGACACGAAGAGCATCGTCCCGTCGAATTTCGAGAGGGCCTCGACGAGCATCTCCTTCGTCGCGAGGTCGAGGTGGTTCGTGGGCTCGTCGAGGACGAGGAAGTTCGGAGGGTCGAACAGCATGCGCGCCATGATGAGGCGCGACTTCTCGCCGCCCGAGAGGAAGCGGACTTTCTTCTCCACGTCGTCGCCGGAAAACTGGAAGGCGCCGACGAGCGCGCGGAGAACGCCGAGGCCCGCGGCGGGGAAGTCCTTCTGGACCTGTTCCAGAACCGTCAGCTCGGGGTCGAGCACATCGAGCGCCTGCTGGGAGAAGTAGCCCGTTTTCACGCTCGCCCCCACGCGCACGGCGCCGCCGTCGGGCGGCAGCATGCCCGCGACCATCTTCAGGAGCGTGGATTTTCCGGCTCCGTTGACCCCCATCACGCACCATCGCTCGCCGCGGCGGATGAGGAAATCGAATCCGTCGTAGAGGCGCAATTCGCCGAAGCTCTTCGAGACCTTCTCGAGGACCGCCACGTCGTCCCCCGAGCGGGCCGGCGCCCTGAAGTCGAAGCGCACGACGGCGCGCTTTTTCGGCAGCTCTATCGTCTCGATCTTCTCGAGCTTCTTGACGCGGCTCTGAACCTGGGCGGCCTTCGAGGCGTGCGTCTGGAAACGCTCGATGAAGCGCTGCTCCTTCGCGAGCATCGCCTGCTGGCGCCCGAACGCGGCCTCGCGCTGCGCCTCGCGCTGCACGCGCTCGCGCTCGTAGAAGTCGTAGTTGCCGGAGTAGGTGACGGTCTCGCCGGCGTCGATCTCGACGACCTTCGTGACGACGCGGTTCATGAAGTCCCGGTCGTGGCAGGTCATGAGGAGCGAGCCGGGGTAGCCCTTGAGGTATTCCTCGAGCCAGAGGATCGACTCGATGTCGAGGTGGTTCGTGGGCTCGTCCATCAGAAGGACGTCGGGCCTGCCGAGAAGCACCTTCGCCATCGCGACGCGCATCTTCCAGCCGCCCGAGAGAGCGCCCACGTCGCCGTCGATGCGCGCGTCGTCGAAGCCGAGGCCGTGAAGCACTTCCCTGGCCCTGGCCTCCAGCTCGTAGCCGCCGCGCTGCTGGTATTCGGACTGGACATCGCCAAATCGTGCGAGCACGGTTTCCGAGTCGTTCGCTCGAGCTGCATCGCCGAGCGCGTGCTCGAGCTCGATCAGCTCGTGGTGGAGGTCGCCGAGGCGCCCGCTCCCCGCGATCGCCTCGTCGAGGACGGGCCAGCCCGCCATCTCGTCGATCTCCTGCCTGAAGTAGCCGATCGAGAGCTTCTTCGGCACCGACACGTCGCCGTCGTCGGCGTGCTCCTCCCCCGTGATGAGCCTGAAAATCGTCGTCTTGCCGGCTCCGTTCGGCCCGACGAGGCCGATCTTCTCGCCCGTGTTCAGCTGGAAGGAGGCGTCGACGAAGAGGATCTGGCGGCCGTACTGCTTGTAGACGCCGGAGAGCGCGATCATGGGCGGCGGACGATAGCAGGGCCGCGCTCCGGGAGCCCGATCATTCGATCATGGCTCAATCATGGCGATCCGGCGGGCGTGGCGACCGCCGCCGGCCGCGGGGTCGAAGGGCGTCGCGAGGAAGATCCGCACGATCGTGAGCGCCATGTTCCCGGTGATCATCCGTTCGCCGAGCGAGAGGACGTTCGCGTCGTTGTGCTCGCGGCACGCTTTGGCGGTGGCCTCGTTCCAGCAGAGCGCGCAGCGCACGCCCTTCACCTTGTTCGCGACGATGGCCTCGCCGTTTCCGGAGCCTCCGAGCACGATCGCGCGCTCGCAGGCGCCGTTCGCGACGGCCTCGGCCGCGGGGCGGACGTAGAGCGGGTAGTCGACCATCTCCGTCGAAGACGTGCCGCAGTCCTTCACCTCGTGGCCTTCGGCCAGGAGCATGGCCTTGATCTCTTCCTTGTAGGCGTATCCGGCGTGATCGGAGCCGAGCGCGATTTTCATGATGGGTGAAGTCTATGTCGGCCCCGATAGAATCGGCGCCGTGCCTGCCCCGACGGACGATCTCCGGAGCCTCTCCGTGCCGTACCTCGATCTCGCGCGCGCCGCGGCGGAGGGGAAAGAGGTCCTCGAGGCGGCGCTTCTGGCGTGCGTGCGCCGCGGCCGCTACGTTCTCGGAGACGAGGTCGCGGCTTTCGAGCGCGAGTGGGCGGCCTTCTGCGGAGCTCCGTTCGCCGTTTCGTGCGCCAGCGGCACGGACGCGATCACGCTCGCGCTCCTCGGACTCGGCGTCGGAATCGGCGACGAGGTGCTCACGGTTTCCATGACGTGCGCCCCGACGGCCGTCGGCATCCAGCGCGCGGGCGCTACGCCGGTGTTCGTCGACGTGGAGGCCGATCGCCTCACGATGGATCCGGCGCTGCTCGAGAGCGCCCTGACGGCCCGGACGAAGGCGATCGTGCCGGTTCACCTCTACGGGCGCATGGCGGACATGGAGCGGATCCTCGCCTTCGCGAAGGCGAACGGGCTCCTGCTCGTCGAGGACTGCGCGCAGGCGCACGGAGCCGCGCTCTCAGGCCGGCCCGCGGGCTCCTTCGGCGATGCCGCCGCCTGGAGCTTCTATCCCACGAAGAACCTGGGAGCCCTCGGCGACGGCGGTGCGGTGACGACGGCCCGGCTCGAGGTCGCGAAGAAGATCCGGAAACTGCGCCTGTACGGATACGCGACGCGCAACGACGCGGACGTCGCAGGCTTCAACAGCCGGCTCGACGAGATTCAGGCGGCGGGCCTGCGCGTGAACCTCGGGCGGCTCGCGGCCGGGAATGCCCGCCGCAGGGCGATCGCCGCGCGCTACGACGCGGCACTCGCAGCCGTGCTGCGCACGCCGCCGCCGGCGCGGGCCGGCGAGATCCCGGCGCACCACTTGTACGTCGTGCGCGTCGACGACCGCGACGCGTTTCGCGGACGGCTCGAGGCGGCCGGCGTCGGCACCGACGTCCACTATCCGCGCGCCGTTCACGAGCAGCCGGCCTTCGCGGCCTTGCCGCGCGGCCCGCTGCCGGAAACGGAACGGGCCATGCGGGAGGTCGTTTCGCTTCCTCTCTATCCGCAGCTCACGGACGGCGAGGCGGAGCGCGTGATCGAGGCCGTCCGGGCCTCGGCGCGGCGCTGACGCGCCCGGATCGGCGAATAGCCCTTTCAGGGCACGAGCGTCGCCGCGAAAAAGCTGCCGTCGTTCGTCCGATTGTCGACGAGAGTGGCCCACGCCGTCGCGGAACCGCCGTCGAGGACGTCGACGAGCATCGACGCCTGTTCGAGAGGCGGCGTCTGCATCTCTGCGAAGACGTCGTTCCACTGAACGGCTTCGTTGGGGGAGAGCGCGAGCGCCCGGACGGCGACGACGGAACCCGACGCCGAAACGAGCGAGACCCGAAGGTGCGTCACGAGGCCTCCCGTCTCGACGAAGCCTACGTTCGTGCGCTCCCGTGGGGAGCGGGAGAGGAAAGTGAGCGCGAGAGTGCGCCCCGGGACGGCGTCGGACGCGCCGGACACGGGATCGATCGCGACGCCGTAGCTCCGCGCGCCGTCGAGCGTATACGTGCGGCTGGACGCGAAGAGGGCGGCGCCGTCGAGGGCGGTGAGGCGCAGCGCGCCGGAGGTGTCGCCGGCGGGAGCGAAGAGCTGCCCGAGGGCATCCTCGAGAAAGCGCGTTTCGCCGCCGGCCAACGTCACGAGAACCGGAGTGAAGCTGCCCCCCGACGTCGGGGTGAAGGCGACCTTGACGCGGGCCGGAGCCGCTCCCGCGTTCGCGAGCTTCAGATCGGTGACGTAGCGCGCGCCAAACAGGCCGTTCGCGCGCGCGACCGCCGGAAGGAGCAGGTCCGCGCCGGCGACGGCGGCCCCGGAGAACGCGCCGTCGTTCGAGGAGTCGTCTATGGGCGTCGCGAAGGCCGCGACGCGCCCGCCTCCCGAGAGGACGCGCACTTCGAAACGGTCCGAGGCGTCGGGCGGGATGCCGGCGGCCGTGTAGATGTCGCTGACCTGCAGGAGGCCGCCCCCGGGCACCTTCTCGGGCAGGACGGCACGAACGGCGCCGTGTGCGTCCTTGACGACGATTTCGGCGGTGGCTTCGTTCCCGGTGATCTCGGCGAGCCCGATGTTGACGCGGAAGCCCGTGCCCGCGAAAACCGGGACGAGCGTGAGGGTCGTGCCCGCGCCGCCCGCCGCGGAGAGAGGCGCGGCGGGAATCGAGAGACCGAAGGCGCCGCCGCGCACGGCCGTCGTGGCCGTGTGGGACGCGGCGACGACGGAACCGGCCGCCGAGAGGAACAGCGGTCCGTAGCCCTGGGTGCGGAACGTGTTGCCGAGCACGTCGTCGAGCGCCCGGGTCGAGAGCGGTGGCAGGGTGAGCGACACGGTGCGCGCCTCTCCGCCCGAGGCGGGCTGGAACCGGAGCGCGACCGTCCGGGAATTCGCCGGGTCGGTGTTGAACAGCCGGACGTCCGTCGTGAAGGAGGCGCCGAGCTTTCCCATCAGGTGCGCGGACGTGGGGATCAACGCGGTCGCGCCCGGGAACGGAACGTCGGGGGGCAGGGCCTCGGGCTCGATGACGATCGCCCAGGAGACCACGCGCCCGGCGCCGGCCCCGGGCGCGTCATCGAGCACGCGGAGCCGCCACGGCCCCGCGGCCGGCTTGCCGGCGAAACCGGAGAGCGGCGCGGGCGGATCGAGCGTGCGCCCGAAGACTTCCCGGAGCGCTTCACCGGGATGGCCGCTGTGATTCATGAGGAGGACGCTCGTGCCGTCCGGACCCGTCAGCGAAACGACGAGCTGCGTCGGATCGGGATGGTCGATCGAAAGCGCGACGGTCACCGTGGAGACGCGGCCCGCGAGCGCGGACACGACGGCGTCGCAGACGAGCGGCTCTCCGGTTCCGTCCGGAATCGCGCTCCCGCCGCAGGAGCCGACGGGCGTCGTGGCGTCGAGGGCCGCGGAAAGATCGAGGCGCGGCGTGAACCGCCCCGTGCGATTGTCGAGGACCGGAACGCCGGTGGCGCGGAGAAGATCGAGCGCGAGCGCGGGATCGGCGAGCGGTCGCGCCTGCCGCGCGAGGAGCACGGCGCCGGTCGCGGCGGGCGCGGCGGCCGACGTGCCCGAGAAGATCGCGGTGCGCCCTCCTCCCGCCGCGGTCGTCGTCCACCCGACGCCCGGCGCGAGAACCGAGAGGCCCGCGCCCGAAGTGCTCGCGCAGGGGACGACGTCCGGCCCGGTCAGGGCGTCCTCGCAGGAAGCGGGTCCGCCCCACGCGACCGATCCGGAAGAGGCCGAGTACACCATTCCCACCGCGGCGACGTTCGAGAAGCACGCGGGCCAAGGCAGACCCGACGTCTTGCCGTCGTTTCCGGCGGCGGCCACGACCGCGAGGCCGCCCGCGCGCGCGGCCGCGAACGTGGACGCTCCGGCCGGGTCCTCCGTGTCGCAGAACGCGCGGTGCGAGCTGTCGTCGGCGAGGCTGAGGTTGATAGCCTCGACGTTCCACGAGTCGCGGTTCGAGACCACCCAGTCCACGGACGCGAGGACGTCGGACGCGCGCGCGCTGCGGCAGCCGTCGCGCAGGCTGAAGACCTTCAGGACGACGAGGCCGGCGTCCGGCGCGAGGCCCTGGGGGCCCACGATGACACCTGCCACCTCCGTTCCGTGGCCGCTGCAGTCAGCGAGATTCCCGTCGTTGTCGGCGAAGTTCCAGCCCGGCCAGGCCGAGCCCGTCCGGGGTCTGAGGTCGGGATGCGTCACATCGATTCCGCTGTCCACGACGGCGACGCTGCGGCCGAGCCCCGTCACGCCGAGTCCGAGCAGCCGGTCTGCGCCGATCTGCGCCGTGCCGATCTGCCCCGCGGGACGCACGAGGCGGTCGAAGCCGACGTGGACGACGTCCAGCCGGAGCGCGAGCGCGGCGATCTCGGCCGCGGTCGCCCAGCCCGCGACGACGGGAACGTTCGCGAGGCGGCGCGTGACGGGAAAGCCCGCGTGCTCTCCTCCCGTTCTGAAGGAGACGACGACCGGAATCCGCGCCTCTCCGGCCCTCACGTGCTCCGCGATCTCCTTCGACACCACCGCGGCCCGCGTCGAAACTGGCGCGAGGGCGAGTGCGGCGGCTACCGCGGGCAGGAGGAGCGCTTTGACGTTCATTGAAAGGACACCGATCGAGACGAATGGCCAGCAAGGGGCGTGCCGGAAGTGACTCGAGCCGGTAAGATCTCACCGTGCAGGCCTTCCCACAACCCCTCGACGTCGACGGCGGCGTGGCCGTCTTCGCCGACGCGCATCTCGGGCAGGTGGAACGGGATGCGGAGGATTTCCTGGATGCCCTCGAGGGGGTCCGGAGGCGGGGTTTCAGCACCGTGGTCCTCCTCGGGGACATCTTTCATTACTTCATCGGCGACCCGAAGCTCGAGACCCCCCTCCTTACGAGGACGCTCCGCGGATTGAAAGAAGTCTCTTCACGCGGTCTTTCGCTGCGGTACGTGGAGGGGAACCGCGATTTTTTCGTCGCCGGCTCCCCGTACGCGGAAGCTTTTGCATCCTGGGCGCTGACGGACGGACTCCGCGTGGGGGCGATCCGATACGCGTTCGTCCACGGAGATCGAGTGAACTCGGCCGACCTGCCTTACCGGTTCTGGCGCCGGATCTCGAAGAACGCCGTCGCCCACGGACTCCTGAAGATGATCCCCGGTGCGCTCGCCCGCGCGATCGTGTCGCGCACGGAGGCCCGGCTCTATCGCTCGAATTTCCGGCACAAGAGAATCCTGCCGGAGGCCGCGTTGCTCGCGGAAGGCCGCGCCGCGCGCGGCGCTGGATACGACGCGCTCCTGGTCGGCCACTTCCACGTCGCGAAGACGCTGGCGGACGGCGGCGCCGTCACGCACGTCCTCCCCGCGTGGCTCGAGGAGCGGAAGCACGCCGAGATCGCTCCGGACGGGACGCTTTCGATCGTCCAGGAGAACACGGTAGAGAGGGCGAGGCGCCGGGGATTCGGAGCGCTGGAGGAGGGGCCCGCGCCCTCCTCCGCGGGCGCGTGAGCCTGGTGAGCGCCGCCCGGCCGCTTCGTCGCGGCCGCCTCTCCGGGGAGCTGCGCGTTCCCGGAAGCAAGAGCCTGACTAATCGCGCGCTCGTCGCGGCGGCGTGCGCGAATGGGGAAAGCGTTCTGCTGAATCCCCTGGAGAGTTCGGATACCCGTGCCTTGGCGGCGGCGCTTCGGCTTTTGGGAGCAGAGATTTCCTTGGAAGGTGTTGGTTGGCGGGTCGTCGGACCGCTTGGCCGGCGCGGTCACTCGGACTCGGAGCTTTTCATCGACGTCGGTGACGCCGGGACGCCGGCGCGCTTCCTCGCGACGCTCCTCGCCGCGGTGCCGGGCCGTTTCGTTCTCGACGGCAGCGCTCGGATGCGGGAACGGCCGATGTCCCCTCTATTCGAAGCAATCAGAGCCCTGGGCGGAGAGATTCGCTGTCTCGTGCGGGAAGGCTTTCTGCCCGCGGCGATCCGCGGCGGATCCCTGCGCGGGGGACGCGTGAGTATCCGCGGGGACGTCTCCTCGCAGTTTCTCTCGGCTCTCATGCTCGTCTCGCCACTCGTGGCGGGAGGCATCGAGCTCGAAGTCGACGGACCACTCGCGTCGGCTTCGTACCTCACGCTCAC
>JAMQPJ010000220.1 GCA_023717585.1 Thermoanaerobaculia bacterium | reverse complement strand
GGAACCGGATCGACATCGAGACCTATCTCCAGCCGACCGCCTTCGGGAGACGAAACGGCGTCTACCAGGCCTCGATCGGGTGCCCGTACACGTGCAACTTCTGCGGCGTCATCTCGGCGCTCGGAAGCCTGCAGAGATTCGAATCGCCCGAGCGCACCGAAGCGAACCTCGCGCATCTCGTGAAGCGCCACGGCATGGACGCGGTGCACTTCTACGACAACAACTTCTTTCTCAAGGAGCCGCGCGCCGTGGAGCTCGCGGAGAGGATGACGCCGCTCGGGCTGAAGTGGTGGTGCGAGGCCCGGATCGACGTGATGCTGCGATTCGGTGACCGCACGTGGGAGGCCCTCCGGCGCTCCGGCCTCACGATGGTCTACTTCGGGGCCGAATCGGGCTCCGACGCGACCCTGAAGAAGATGTCGAAGAACCTCACCACGGCACAGACTCTCGCCCTCGCGGAGAAGGCCCGCCGCTTCGGCATCGTGCCGGAGCTCTCGTTCATGTTCGGCGATCCCGACGACCCGGAGAGGGACGTCGAGACCACGCTCGCGTTCGTGGAGAAGGTGGCCGCGGTGAATCCGGACATGAAGCTCATCACGTATTTCTACACGCCCACCCCGCAGCGCCGCGGCACGTACGGAAACGTCGACCCGCTCTCGACGACGCCCGCGACTCTCGAGGAGTGGACGACGCCCGAATGGACGGGCTGGATGACGCACGAGGACCCGCTCGTCCCATGGCTCCCGCGCAGACTCAAGGAGCGTGTGGAAAACTTCGCCCGGATGCTGAAGGGGGGGCTCGTGCCTTCGGACTCGCAGGCTTACGGACATCTGAGGCCGCCCGAGTGAGCACCGAGCCGCCCCTCGAGACGCGTCCCGCCTATCGCCTGTGGGCCGCGACGTATGACGTCGAGAACCCGCTCACGACGATGGACTCGCTCGCCGTGCACTTTTTCTCGCACGACATCGCGGGAAAGGACCTCCTCGACGCGGCCTGCGGCACGGCCCGCCGGCTCGTCTTCCCGGATCGGAAGGGGCCGAGGAGCTCCTGCGGCGTCGATCTCGTCTTCGAGATGCTGGCCGCCGGCCGCCGCAACCCCTCCCGGCCGCGCACGACGGCCGGCGGGGATCTGCGCGCTCTGCCTTTCGGGGCGGGAGCCTTCGACGTCGTGTGGTGCCGGCTCGCGGCCGGCCATCTCCTCAAGATCGCGCCCTTGTACCGGGAATTCGCGCGCGTCCTCCGCAAGGGCGGATACGTCGTCGTCACCGACTTTCATCCGGAGGCGATCCGGCGCGGCCACGCGCGCGCGTTTCGCGACGTCTCGGGCGCCACGCACGTCGTCGAGCACGTCGTGCACGACGCCGAGGCCCACGAGACCGCGGCGCGCGAGGCGGGTCTCACCTTCGACGCGTCGGGCTCGCTCGGCGTGGGCTCGGAAGTCCGGCCCTTCTACGAGCGTGCGAAGAAGCTCGACCGGTACGCGGCGGACCTCGGTCTCCCGCTGCTCCTCGCGCTGCGTTTCCTGAAATGAGGCTCCGCCTCGAGGCGGGAAACGCGACGTTGGACGTCGACGACGGGAGGCTCTCGGCGCCGGAGGGAGAGGCGGCTCTCACGCT
>JAMQPJ010000211.1 GCA_023717585.1 Thermoanaerobaculia bacterium | reverse complement strand
AGGTCCCAGCCGATGATCCACGCCATCAGCTCGCCGAGCGTCGCGTAGGCGTACGTGTAGGCGGAGCCCGAGACGGGAATCATGGAGGCCATCTCCGCGTAACAGAACGCCGTGAACCCGCAGGCGACGGCCGTCAGGAGGAAGCTGATCATCAGGGCGGGGCCCGCGGCCGGACGCGTGACGCCGTAGGACGAGTCGAAACCACCGGCGAGCCCCGTGCCGAGGCTCGAGAGGATGCCCGCCCCGATGATCGCGCCCACGCCCATGAACGTGAGGTCCCACGCCGTGAGCGTCCTCTTGAGATGTCCCTGGCCGGGGCCGGGCTCGTCGGCGCTCGCTTGGAGCTGCTCGATGGTCTTCGTACGAAACAGCCGGTTCCTCAAGAAGGCTCCTCCAGGCGAAGGGATTGCGACGCGGTCGCGCGAGTCTACCGGGCCAGCACGCGCGGCGGGAGCTCGGACAGCGAGCGGATCGCTTCGGAGCCTTCGGGTGCGCGCCCCGCGCGATCCACGAGCAGCGCGTGAAGGCCCGCCGCGCGGGCCCCATGGTAGTCGTCCGTGAGCGAGTCTCCGACGTGCAGCGCGGCTCCGGGCACCACACCCGCGCGCCGGACGGCCTCGTCGAAGATCCCGCGGTCCGGCTTGCTCACGCCCACGACGGCCGACACGACGACGTCGTCGAACGAGTCCCGGATTCCAAGTCGCGCGAGGAGCGACGGCAGGCTGGAGTCCCAGTTCGACACCACGACGAGCTTGACCCGCCCCGCGCGCAGGGCGGCCAGGACCTCGGGGACCTCCGGGTAGAGGGTCCAGTGAAGCTCTTCGCGGAAATGCGCGACGAGGTGCGCGAGAAGCGGCTCCGGCATCTCGCCGCCGCCCACCCGCGCGAACACGGCTCCGACGAACCGCCGCCAGAAGCCCGCCTCTCCGCCCGGCCCTTTCCAGCGCATCTCTCCCCGCGCGCGGGCCGCGTCCACCTCCCGCCAGGTCGCGTGCACGGCTCCGTGCACGTCGTCGGCCGTCGCCTCCACGCCGTGCCGCGCGAACGCCTCGCGATAGACGTGGTCGACCGGCGGGTCCGCGGCGAGAAGCGTGTCGCCCGCGTCCAGGAAGACCGCGCGGATCTCAGGCACGCACCCGCCCGACCGTGCGCGTTCCGGATCGCCACGTCATGGCATCACCTGCCCGCCGTCGAGGACGACAGCCTGGCCGGTCATGTTCCGCGCCTCGGGTGACGCGAGCCAGGCGACGAGGCCCGCGACTTCGGGAGGGGAAAGCACCTCGCCGAGAGGCGCCATCTTCCCCGCGAGTTGGAAGGCCTCCTCGACGCTCTTCTCCAGGGCCTTCCCCATGCGCACGATCCCCGTGCGGCCCATTTCCGTGTCCACCCAGCCCGGGCACACCGCGTTCACCGTGATCTTCCTCGGAGCAAGCTCGAGCGCGAGCGTTCGCGTGAGCCCGATGACCCCGTGCTTGGATGCGCTGTAGGCGGCCATGCCCGCCACTCCGAATCGCCCCGTCACCGACGAGATGTTCACGATGCGCCCGCCGTCGGGCAGAAAGGGCCGGGCCGCCCGGCAGACGCGCCAGGTTCCCGTGAGATTCACGTCCAGGATCTCCGCCCAGGCTTCGTCCGAGCGGACGTCTCCGTCGAAAGGCGAAGGGCCCCCGACCCCTGCGTTGTTCACGAGGATGTCGAGGCGCCGGTCGGGCCGCGCCGCCCGCTCGACGCCGGTCGCGACGGACGCCGGGTCCACGACGTCGAGGAGGACCGCTTGCGCCGAGCCTCCGGCGCTCGCGATCTCGGCCACGACGGCCGCCCCGTCGCTCTCCCGGCGCACGCCGACGGCCACGTGCGCGCCCTCGGCCGCGAGCCGGAGGGCGATCGCCCGGCCTATTCCCTTGCCCGCGCCCGTCACGAGCGCGGTCTTGCCCGAGAGACGTCCTTCCGGCATGAATCCTCCGGCGGGCGATTCTACGGGCGGCGCCCCCCTTGTAAGATCGCAAAGTGAAGGTCGAGGTCCTGCTCTTCGCGTCGCTGAGGGACGCCGTCGGGCGCACGATCGCCGTCGAGGTCCTGCAGCCTGTCAACGTGACGACTCTCCGGCAAGCGCTCGAGGCCGCGCATCCCGTCCTCGCGCGGTTCGGGACGCGCGCGAAGCTCGCGATCAACGAGACCTGGGCGAAGGAAACGGATCCCATCGCGCCCGGCGACACCGTCGCGCTCCTGCCTCCGATCGCCGGCGGCTGACTACAGCGGACCGGGCACTTCGGCGAAAAACTCCGCGGCGCGTCCGCGAAAAGCCGCCAGCCTCGCTTCCAGCGTGGACTCTTCCTGTGGAGCGCGGGCCGCCACGTGCAGCGAGATGACCTCCAGCGGAGTTCCTCTCAGGAGCTCTTTCGAACAGAAGGAAAGCTCCTCGGGGCCGGGACTCCGTCCGAGATGGACTCGATGCGCCAGCTCGACGAGAGGCGCGGGATCCCACGAGCATGCGTCGGCCGGCTCGACGACGAGGGGAATCGTCGTGCACGGCGAGCCCCGTTCGGAGAACCAGCAGACGCCTTCCTCGACGACGTCGAAAACAAGCTCGTAACGGCCTGACTCCGAGGGCACGGGAAGGTCGAACAGCAGCGCTGCAGAACCGCCTGCCCGGCAGGCCCGCCCGGGAAGAGCGATCCCGCCGAGCTCCTTCAGAAACCGGCCCGACGACGTGCGGAGCTTCACTCCGAGCCGGAACGTGCGCGAGCCCGAGGCGATCCAGGGCGAGCCGCTCCGATTCCGGATCGTCACGCTGACCCCCGCTCGCCCGCCCGCCCGGGCTCTGAGCTCCGACCGGCCGGTCTCCAGCCTCGCGTGGTAAACGTCATCGGCGAGCCCACGGTGTTTCCAGAGGTGCTGCATCTTCAGGTCGCACGTGAGCGCCTGGTATGGGTCCGCTTCTCCGAAGAGGCGAGCGGCCTCCGGGCTTCCGTCCCGGAACCGGAGCGATGCGCCCGGCGTGTGCGTTAACACCCACTTGAGCGGGACCCCGATGTCCTTCGCCCGCGCACGGGCTTCGTCGATCTCCTGGTCGCTGTCGTTCCACTCGAAGAGGATGTACTGCCAGTGAATCTCGAGCCGGTCGCGCGTTCCCGCCCGCTCCCGAGCGGCCACGAGCGCTTCGATGGCCCCGAGCGCCTTCTGGAGCGTGCCGCGCACACGGTAGGTCCGGTAACTCTCTTCGCGTGCGCCGTCGATGGAGAAGACGATCCGGTCGACGAGGTTCTCGTTCGCGAGCGCCTCGACCTTCGACGCGTCGAGGGGAATCCCGTTCGTGCTCGTGTGAATCACGACGTCCGGGCGATTCCGCCGGACGTATCGCAGAAAGGGGACAGCCTCACGGTGGAGGAACGGCTCGCCGAAGTTGAAGAAGAGGAGCTTCTCGAGATCGGGGAGCTGAGAGACGACGTCCTCCATCACCGCGAGAGGAAGGACCGCGGCACGGTCGACGCGGTAGGCGGGGTCGATGAAGAACTGCGTCGCCGGGCAACGAGGACACTTCAGGTTGCAGAACGAAATCGGCTCGAGCTGCAGCATCTTCACGGAACGTCCCGTTTCACCGTCCGCGACGCACGCGCGGGAGACCCGTCCGCCGCAGAACGTCTTGATCACCGGACAATAGGAATCCGGCCGTGCCGCGAGCTGCCGGCGCCGTGCCTTCCGGTAGAGCCTGCCGTCATAGACGTCCGCGATGCGGTCGCGCCGGACGTTGCCGAAGACGCGGATGCCGGCAGGGTCGCCGCAGGAGCAGACGATGTCGCCGTTGGCCAGAACGCAGAGCTCGTCGAAGATCATCCGGCAGATCATCGGGGCCTCGTCCGACCGGAGCGGAAAGGAGGGGGGACGGAACGACGTCACTCTTTCGAAAGTGTCCCGGGATCAGGCCGGCTCACGCTCGTTCCGTCACGCCAGCTTCAGGTCCTCGGCCAGGAGCGCGTAGTCGACGGCGCCTCGTGACGACCCGTCGAACTCGAAGATCGTCTTGCCGACGGACGGGGCCTCCGCCAGCGCCACGTTGATCCGGATGGGCGAGAGGATCTTCGTGAATCGCTCGCGCAGCGTCTCGAGGAGCTCGGTGGAGACGGCCGTCCGGAGGTCGTAGAAGGTCGGCAGAACGCCGTCGACTCGAATCGGCTTTTCGCGAAGCGCGTTCGCTTCTTTCGCGAAGAGGCGCGTCTTCTCGAGAGCCGGAAGCGAGAGGAAGTCGAGCTTCGCCGGGAGGATGAGCTCGCCCGCGAGGTGATAGATGTTCTCGAGCAGGAGCGACGCGGCCGGCGGACAGTCGAGGACCACCACCTCGTATCCCTCGTCGTCGAGCGCCTCGAAGCGCTTCGCGAGGCGAGTCCGCCGTTTCTCCGGACCCTTTTCGCGATACAGATCCTCGACGTGAAGGAGCCGCTCTCCGGCCGGCAGGACATCGAGATTCTCCCGCGCCGCGCGCACGACCGACGCGTCGAACGCCGCGTCCTTCGCGAGCCAGGCCGCGAGCCCGCGCGCCTCGGGCGAAAGGCCCAGCGAGGTCCCGACGCTTCCCTGAGGATCAGCGTCGACGAGGAGGGTACGGCGTCCCGCGCGGGCGGCCGCAGCCGCGAGATTCACGGCGGTCGTCGTCTTCCCCACGCCGCCTTTGAGCGCGGAGACGGCCAGCACCCTCAAGCGGCGCGTCGTCATCGTCGACTTTGTCGTTCTCTCTCGAGCCGGGGTCTTATCATGTTTCGATGTCTTTCCTCTCGGACGCGCCTGTCGACCCCGGAGCCCTTCTCGACGCCGTGCGGCGGGATGGGGACGGGGGACTGGCCCTGTTCGT
>JAMQPJ010000161.1 GCA_023717585.1 Thermoanaerobaculia bacterium | reverse complement strand
CGCCGTCCGCGATCGCCTTGTCGAGGTCGCGGTTCGTCGCTGCGATGACGCGGACGTCCACCGGGATGGACTGGCTGCCGCCGACGCGCTCGAAGGCGCGCTCCTGCAGGACCCGGAGCAGGGCGATCTGCGTCTCCTGCGGGAGCTCCCCCGCCTCGTCGAGGAAGATGGTTCCCCCGTCGGCCAGCTCGAAGCGGCCGAGGTGGCGCTGCGCCGCGCCCGTGAAGGCCCCTTTCTCGTAGCCGAACAGCTCCGACGTGATCAGGGACGGAGGAACCGCGCCGCAGTTGACCGACACGAACGGCCGTGACGCCCGGGGCGAACGCCGGTGAATGGCGCGCGCGACCAGCTCCTTCCCGGTGCCGGTCTCGCCTGTGATGAGGACGGTCGAATCGGTACCCGCCACCTTGCTCACGAGCACGAGCACCCGCCGCAGCGGCGCCGAAGAGCCGACGATCTCCTCGAACATCGAGGTCTGGCTGACCTCGTCCCTGAGCGCGATGTTTTCCTTGAAGAGCTGATCTTTGAGCTTCTGCAACTCCTGTTCCGCGCGTTTGCGGGCGTCGATGTCCGTGAACGTGCCGTACCTCCGGAGAATCGCCCCCGTGTCGTCCCGAAGCGGAACGGCGCGCGTCAGGAACCATCGATAGGTCCCGTCCGCGCCGCGGACCCGCATTTCGTTGTCTGGGGCACGCCCCGCGGTGATGGCTTCCCGCCAGTCCTCGACGATGCGTTCGCGGTCCTCCGGATGGACCACCTTCATCCACTCCCACATGAGGGTCTCGTCCTCGCGAAGACCCGTCTGCGCGAACAAGCGGCCGGTGATGAAGTCGATGGCGCCATCCGGCCGGGCGGTCCAGACGAAGGCAGGGATCGTCTCGAGAATCGTGCGGAGCTCGACCTCGGTCTTTCGGGGGGTCCCTTCGTCCTGAGGCTTCATCTCCCTTGTGGAGGCCCTTCTTGGACGAGAAGTCTACGTCCGGCCGACCTTCAGCAGCAGGGTGAAAACCGGACCCCCCCATGGGGGGTGCGGGGGGAGCGGGGAAGCTCCCCCCGCCAAAGCGACCTTCAACTCTTCTTGGCCTCGATCGGCGGCTTCGTCGCCTGGATCCTGATCTGCTTCGGCTTCGTCTCCTCGCGCTTGGGCAGCTCGACCGTGAGGATGCCGTTCTGGAACGCGGCGGAGATCTTCTCGTTGTCGACGTTCGACGGAATCGTGAAGGAGCGGACGAACCGGCCGTAGCTGCGCTCGACGCGGTGATAGTTCTCGTCGGCGTTCTCCTTCTCGAACTTGCGCTCGCCCTCGAGCGACAGGATCCCGTCCTCGAAGTGGAGATGGATCTGGTTCTCGTCGAAGCCGGGTAGCTCGGCCTTGAGAATCGTCTTCTCCTTCGTCTCGAGGATGTCCACCGGGGGAGCCCAGGCTCCCGTGAGCAGGTCCTCCTCGGCGCGTTCCGGGCGGGCGAGCGTCGTGTCGAAGGCGCGGTTCAGGCGGTGCTGGAGTGAGGCGAGGTCGCGGAAGGGGTCGTTCCAACGGATGACGTTCATGATGTTCTCCTCGAGTCGACGGAATCAGCGGGCCTTGGCGGCGGCCCGTTCGGCCGTGCCGGTCCTGAACTCGAGCGCCGCGCCTCCCGGGGCGAGCCAGAGGGTGACAGTCGAACCCTCGTGGATGTCGCCCGCGAGAAGCTTCCACGCCAGCGGGTCCTGGACGAGCTTCTGGATGTTTCGCTTGAGAGGCCGCGCACCGTAGACAGGGTCGTAAGCCTCGCGCGCCAGCCACGTCTTCACGGCGTCCGTCCACGCGAGCTTCACACCGCGAGCGGCCACGAGCTCGGCGACGTAGCGAAGCTGCAGCTCGACGATCTTCTCGATGTCGGCGAGATGGAGGCGGCGAAAGACGACGATGTCGTCGATCCGGTTCAGGAACTCCGGCCGGAAGTGGTCCCGAAGCTCGGCTTCGAGGAGCTTCTTCACCTCGCCAGGGGTGTGGGGGGCGGCGTCGGAGCCCCCCGCAATGAGGTGCGACCCCACGTTCGACGTCATGATCACGACGACGTTCTTGAAGTCCACGGCGCGACCCTTTCCGTCCGTGAGGCGGCCGTCCTCGAGCACCTGCAGGAGGACGGACCAGACGTCCGGGTGCGCCTTCTCGATCTCGTCGAAGAGGACGACCGCGTAGGGCCGGCGCCGGACGGCCTCCGTCAGCTGGCCGCCCTCGTCGTGACCGATGTATCCGGGAGGCGCTCCGATCATCCGCGAGACGGTGTGCTTCTCCTGGTATTCGGACATGTCGAGGCGGACCATCGCGGTCTCGTCGTCGAACAGGAACTCGGCGAGGGCGCGCGCGAGCTCAGTCTTGCCGACGCCCGTCGGGCCGAGGAACAGGAACGAGCCGATGGGGCGCTTCGGATCCTTCATGCCGGCGCGGGCCCGGCGCACGGCGGCCGCGACGGCGTCGACGGCTTCGTCCTGCCCGATAACGCGCAGCTTCAGCCGCTCGTCCATCTTCAGGAGCTTCTGCGTCTCGCCCTCGACCAACTTCGAGACGGGGACGCCCGTCCACTTCGAGACGATCGCCGCGATGTCGTCCTCGTCGACCTTCTCGCGCAGGATCGCGCCGCCCTTCTGGAGGTCGTCGAGACGCGCCTGCGCGGTTTCGAGGTCCTTCCCGAGCTTCGTGAGCGTGCCGTAGCGCAGCTCGGCGGCCTTGCTCAGGTCGCCCTGACGCTCGGCGGCCTCGGCGGCGACTTTGGCTTCGTCGATCCGTTTCTTCACCTCGCGAATGACCGCGATGGCGTCCTTCTCGGACTTCCAGCGCGCCTTCATTCCGTTCGAGCGCTCCTTGAGCTCGGCGAGCGTGCGCTCGAGGGTCTTCAGGCGGTCCTTGGCGGGGCGGGCATCGTCCTTCTGAAGAGCCTTCTTCTCGATCTCGAGCTGGAGGACGCGGCGCTCGACTTCGTCGATCTCCGTCGGCAGCGAGTCGATCTCCATCCGGAGCTTCGACGCCGCCTCGTCGATGAGGTCGATCGCCTTGTCGGGCAGGAAGCGGTCGGCGATGTAGCGGTCGGACAGCGTCGCAGCCGCGATGAGCGCCGCGTCGGTGATCTTCACGCCGTGGTGGACTTCGTAGCGTTCGGCGAGGCCGCGGAGGATCGCGATCGTGTCCTCGACGGAGGGCTCGCCCACGAGCACAGGCTGGAAGCGCCGCTCGAGGGCGGGGTCCTTCTCGATGTGCTTCCTATATTCGCCGATGGTCGTCGCGCCGATCGCGCGGAGCTCGCCCCGCGCCAGCGCGGGCTTCAGCATGTTGCCCGCGTCCATGGAGCCCTCGGCCGCGCCCGCGCCGACTAGCGTATGCAGCTCGTCGATGAACAGGATGATGCGGCCTTCCTGCTTCGCGAGGTCGTTGAGGACGCCCTTCAGGCGCTCCTCGAACTCGCCGCGGAACTTGGTGCCGGCGATCAGCGAGCCCATGTCGAGCGCGAGGATGCGCTTGTCCTTG
>JAMQPJ010000155.1 GCA_023717585.1 Thermoanaerobaculia bacterium | reverse complement strand
CCTCGTGAGCTACTTCGTGACGGCGGACGCCGCCTACGTCTTTCTCCTGCGGGCGGGTGCGTTCGCAGCCTTTCGCCTCACCGTCTCGCCAGCGGAGCTCGAAGGGAGGGTACGGAACTACGTCGACCTCATGATGCGAGGCGACACGGATGCGGCGAAACGCATCGGGCGCCGGCTTCACGCGGAGCTGGTTTCTCCGTGGCTCGATGGCCTTGGTCCTGCAGTGCGGGAGCTGATCTTCGTGCTCGATGGGCCCTTGCATTACTTGCCGTTCGAGACGCTCGGCGACCGGCCCATGGTCGAGGACTTCGAGATCTCGTACGCGCCGTCGGCGACGGTGCTCGCCGGCCTGCGCAAGGGTCGCGACGCCTCCCGACCCGGTCCACTCGCGGACCTGTTCCTCGTCGCAAACACCTGGAGTGAGGCAGCGGGTCCCGCAACGACGGCCGCCTGGAGGAGCGGCGCCTTGTCGACCGGCCAGAGAGCCCTGCCCTTCGCCGCGGTCGAGGCGAAGCGCATCGCGCCGTACGCCGGGAAAGGAAGCGAGATCCTGGTGGGCGCGCAGGCCTCCGAGGAGCGGATCCGCGCGACGGCGCTCGACCGTTTTCGCGTCCTGCATTTCGCGACCCACGGCCTCGCGGCGGGCGACTCCCTCGCGCAGTCGGCCCTCCTACTGGGACCGGGGCCGTCGGGAGCGACCGGTTACCTCAGGGCGACCGACATCTACAGGCTGAAGCTGGCGAGCGATCTCGTCGTGCTCTCGGCCTGCCGCACGGCGCACGGCCGGTTGCTCGGCGGTGAGGGAGTCCAGAGCCTGGCCCAGGCGTTTCTTTCTGCGGGCGCACGCACCGTGGTCGCGAGCCTCTGGAACGTTCCGGACGAGAGCACGGCGTCGTTCATGGCCGCTTTCTACGAGGCGCTTTCCCGGGGGAGAACGAAGGGACAGGCCTTGCGAGAGGCGAAGCTCGAGTTCCTCCGGTCGAGCCGCTGGAGCGCGCCGCGCCACTGGGCACCGTTCGTCCTCATCGGCGACGCCCGAGAGACAATTCCGCTTCCGCGTCCGTCATGGTGGCGCCGCCTGGTGATGACCGCTTCTCGATGACGTGTCCAGGGATCGCTCCGCGCGAGGCGGACCCCTTCCCCCCCGTAGAATTCACCCGGTGGGCGCGCCTCCGGATCTCTCCCTCTTTCCCGACCAGCCGGGCATCTACCTCTACAAGGACGCGAAGGGGAAGATCCTCTACGTCGGCAAGGCGCGCTCGATCCGCAAGCGCCTCGCGTCCTATTTCAACGCCGGACCCAAGCACCCGAGGACCGAGGCTCTCCTCGCCGACTTCGTGTCGATCGACACCGTCATCGCGAAAAGCGAGAGCGAGGCCCTCGCGCTCGAGAACGCCACCATCAAGAAGCACAAGCCGCGGTACAACGTCATGCTCCGCGACGACAAGACGTACCCGTACATCAAGGTCACGACGGGCGAGGCCTGGCCCCGCGCCTTCGTGACGCGGCGCGTCCTGAAGGACGGGCACAGCTACTTCGGGCCTTTCATTCCCGCCCGCACGTGCCGCGGCGCCATGAAGATGGTCCAGAGGATGTTCCAGGTGCGGACGTGCCGGATCGAGATCGACGGCACGTTGCCGCGGCCCTGCCTCTACTACGACATGCATGCCTGCCTCGGTCCGTGCGTCGCGGGCCTCACGACGAAGGCCGCCTACGACGACGCCGTGAAAGACGTCCTCCTCTTTCTCGCCGGGCGAAGCCAGGAATTGCAGCCGCGCCTCGAGGAGAGGATGCGCGCGGCGGCGGACGCCGAGAGCTTCGAGATGGCCGCGGCCTATCGCGACTGCCTCCGTACGGTGGAGGAGCTCGCCGAGAAGCAGAGGGTGCAGTACGTGTCGGGCGAGGACCTCGACGTCTTCGGCGATTTCTCCGACGGCGGAAACGTCGCCGCGGCTGTCCTCTTCGTGCGTGGCGGCGTCGTCCTCGACTCGCGCGAGTACTTCTGGGAAAAGCTCGGCGACGTCCCGCCCGAGGAATTCTGGGTGTCGCTTCTCTCGCAGTTCTACGACACGACGACGTTCCTGCCGCGCGACGTCCTCCTGCCCGTCGACCTGCCCGAGGAGACGCTCGACCCCATCGAGGCATGGCTCACGGAGCGGAAGGGGTCGCGCGTCACGATCAGGACGCCGCGTCGCGGAGCGGCGTTCGAGCGCGTGCAGATCGCCCGCGACAACGCGCGCCAGAATCACCTCCGGCGCTTTCGAAGGGTGCGGGAGCGCGGCGAGAAGGCGACGCTCGCGCTCGCCAAGGCGCTCGATCTCGATCGCCTCCCCTCGCGGATCGAGTGCTTCGACCTCTCGCACCTTTCGGGAACCGAGACGTACGCCTCCTGCGTCGTCTTCGTGGACGGCGAGCCCGCGAAGGACGAGTACCGCCTGTTTCGGATCGACCGGCCGGGCATCGACGACTTCGCGTCGATCGCCGAGGCCGTGTCGCGCCGGTACGCGCGGGCGAGGGAGGAGGCGAGGCCCCTGCCCGACCTGCTCCTGATCGACGGGGGCAAGGGGCAGCTCTCGGCCGCGCTCGCGGCGCTCGACCGCATCGGAATCGGGATGCCGGCAGCCGGGCTCGCGAAACGCGAAGAGCACGTGTTCGTGCCCGGCCGTTCGGCCCCGATCGTGCTCGCGCGGACGAACGCGGGTCTCAAGCTCCTCCAGAGGGCGCGCGACGAGGCCCATCGATTCGGCCTGAAGACGCATCGGCGCGCGCGCGGAAAGCGCGCGCTCGAGAGCCCGCTACTCGCGATTCCCGGTCTCGGCCCGGCGCGGGTCCGGACGCTCCTTTCCGCCTTCGGGGGCGCCGCAGGCGTTCTTGCCGCCACGGACGAGGCCCTCGCGGCGGTCGCGGGAAAGTCGGTCGCCGCGCGGATCGCGCGCTTTCGGCAGGGTCCGGGCGGAGAAAGATCCGCAGTCGCTGCTACACTTTCGGAGGAATGAAGCCCTCCAGCAGCGACAGTCGCGTCAAAATGCTGACCGGCGGGTCCATCGAGCGCAGCCCGTTTTCCGAGGTCGTGCGGACTCTCTATCGGGAACGCGCCACCGCGAAGCTGCTCGTGTCGAGCAAGGGCGAAGAGCGGACGTTTTCCTTCGACCGGGGCCAGATCCTGTTCGCGAGCTCGAACCGCGAGGCCCAGCTCGTGGGCGAGCTGCTGCGGACGTTCGGTCTCGCGGACGAGAACCTCCTTCTGTCCGCTTTCGAAAAGGCGCTGAACGAGCCCGGTCAGGGTCTGGCCCGGGCGCTCACCGAATCGGGTGCGGTGCCCGGGTACGTCGCGGAGGCCGCCGTCAGGGCTCTTTCCGAGCGCCTCTTTTTCGACACGTTCAAGTGGACCACCGGACTCTTCACCGTCACGCCTCTGGACGAGGCCCCGGTCGTCCCCGCGAAGATGGACCGGCCGACCGGCGGTCTCGTCCTCGAGGCGCTGCGCCGCCTGCCGGCCCCTGCTTCTCAGCTCAATTCACCTCTCGATCCGGGCGCCCGGCCGGTCTTCGCGCCGGACCTGCTTCTTCGTTATCAGGCCATTTCCGTCTCGGCCGCGGAGGCGGAAGTGCTCGGGAGAGTCGACGGCGCGACGACGGTGGAGCAGATTCACCGCGACCAGCGCATCGTCGCGCGGCTCGCGGCGACGGGACTCCTTCAGCTCGTCGCCCAGGGACGTCCCATCGAGAAGACCGGCGTCGCCGAAGGCCTCCTCTTCCTGAACGTCGAGATCTCGGGCGCCCAGCCCCCCGCCCGCGTCGCCGAGCAGAGCGAGCTCCAGCGCGAGCTCGTCTGGAATACCTATCGCCGGCTGGACTGGGCCTCGCACTACGACCTCCTCGGCGTCGAGCCTCTCGCCCCAGTCGAGGTCATCGCCAAGGCGCTCCACGACCGCGCCCGGATCTTCCATCCCGACCACCACATGAAGTCGCACCTCGGGGACGCGCGCGAAGCGCTCGAGGCGCTCTTCGCCAGCATTCGCAGCGCCGAACGCACGTTCCGGACGCCCGAGTCGCGCCAGGCGTACGACCGGACCCTCGAGGTGAGCGCCGATACCATCGCGCTGCCCGGCACGGAGCCGACTCTCGAGGTCCAGAAGGAGATCGCCCGCAAGAACTACACGCGCGCGAAGCTCCTGTACGAGGAAGAGGACTACTACCCGGCATACGAAATGGTCCGGCAGGCCGTCGAGTTCGACCCGGGCCAGAAGGACTACTGGGTGCTCCTCGCGAGGATCCAGCGGAAGAACCCGAAGTGGGTGCGGCACGCCTCGGAGACCATGCGGCGGGCCGTCAAGTACATCCCCGAGAACGTCGAGCTGTGGTGGGAGTTCTCCGAGGCCTGCCTCAGCGAGCGGAACGAACCGGAGCGCGTGAAGGCCCTCAAGGAGGTCATGCGGCTCGATCCCGGAAACCGGAGGGCTCAGGTTGCGCTCGCGGAAATCACCGCGAAGGCGGCACGGTGACGGGCGGACTTCCACAGCTCTTCGGCACCGGCCTCGGACTCTCGGCGGCGGCCGGCCTCAACTCCTACGCGGTGCTGCTCGTGTACGGGGCGATGGCGCGCTTCTTCCCGGAGGACTACCCGGGCTCGATCGCGCGACTCATGGCGTCGACGCCGGCCCTCACCGTCGCGGCCGTGCTCTTTCTCCTGGAGTTCTTCGCCGACAAGATCCCCGGACTCGATCACTTCTGGCATCTCCTCCATTCGTTCGTCCGGCCCGTCGTGGGAGCGCTCGTCGCGATCGCCTCCGTCCAGCCCGAAGGGTCGCCGCTGCTCGACGT
>JAMQPJ010000144.1 GCA_023717585.1 Thermoanaerobaculia bacterium | reverse complement strand
CAAACGACTCTGCCATCCGAAGCCGCCCCGCCAGGAGGGCCTCCGCCCGTGGAGGAGATTCTCCTGCTCGGAGCGGCCGCTCGAACGGCCGAGGTACGGCCCGCCTCTGTTCCCGCCGCGCTGGCGCCCGATGTCGCTCCGGCCGTGCCAGCCGTTTCGGAAGATCCGGCCATCCCGGAGCCGCCGACTGTCCCGGAGCCACCCACTATCCCGGAGCCACCGGCTGTCGCGGAGCCATCTACTGCCCCGGAGCCACCGGCTGCCCCGGAGCCACCGGCTGTCCCGGAGCCATCTACTGCCCCGACTGTCCCGGAGCCACCGGCTGTCCCGGAGCCACCGGCTGTCCCGGAGCCACCCGCTGCCCCGGAGCCACCGGCCGTCCCGGAGCCAGCCGCTGCTCCCGAGCCACCCACTGTTCCGGAGCCACCAGCTGCTCCGGCACCAGCGGCGCCCGCGGCCGACGCGTCTCCACCCGCACCGTCGCCGCATGCTCCCATTCCTCCGGCAGAGCCCGCCGGCTGGGACCTCCCGCTCGCCTCGCTCCTCGAAAACGGCTGAGCCGGGCCTCCGGCGGGCCCGGCGAGAAGTTGTCCCCGCTCACGTTTTCCGGATTGCTCGACCCACTGTCATATGATCCGCACCGAATCATCCCGGGCGAAAAGTATGGAAGGAAACGGCTATGGCGCTCGTCGACATGTTTCTGAAGATCGACGGAGTCGACGGCGAAAGCGGCGACTCCCAGCACAAGGCCGAGATCCAGATACAGGGTTTTCAGCTGGGCCTGTTGAGCCCTCGGGATTCCTTCACGAACCAGGCCAAAGGCGCCCGTCGATGGTCGCACCTGTCGATCAGGGCGAATATCGACATGTCGACTCCGCTGCTCTTCATGAAGCTCGCGAACAACGCGAAGATCCCGAAGGCGGTCCTGACGTGCCGCAAGGCGGGCAAGGAGCAGTTCGAGTATTTCAAGGTGACGCTCTCCGAGGTCCTGGTCGTGAAGGTCCAGGCCGGCAGCCTCGAAGCCGATGGAGGTGACGTGATCCCGCGCTGCGACTTCGACCTCGCGTTCGGGAAGATCGAGATCATCGCTTCTCCGCAGACGAGCGGGGGTCCGACGTCGGGTCAGGTCATGTTCCAGGACGACCTGATGTCGAACGCTCCATGATGATCCGCGTCACGCGTGTGTCGAGGTGAGCTTGAATTCCGTCGTGCACGGCCTATGTTTGCCATCGAGAACGAAAGACGAGAAACCATCACCATCACGAACATCCACCCAGGCGGGTGAAAGGAGCAGTCCATGGCAGTAGACTATTTTCTGAAGATCGACGGGATCAAGGGCGAGAGCCACGACTCCAAGCACAAGGGCGAGATCGACCTCTTGAACTGGTCGTGGGGAGAGACGCAGTCCGGCTCGCATGCGTTCGGAGGAGGCGGCGGTGCCGGGAAGGTCAACATGCAGGACTTCGCGTTCCAGATGAACGCCAACATTGCCTCCCCGAAGCTGTTGCTCGCCTGCGCCAACGGCGAGCACATCAAGGAGGCGACGTTGACGTGCCGCAAGGCGGGCAAGGACCAGCAGGAGTACCTGAAGATCAAGATGAACGACCTCCTCGTGTCCAGCTTCCAGACGGGCGGCTCGGCGGGAGGAGAGGTCCCCGTGGATTCGATCGCGGTGAACTACAGCAAGATCGAGTACTCGTACGCTCAGCAGAAACCCGATGGCTCTCTCGACGGCCCGGTGAAGGCGGGATACAACCTCAAGGAGATGAAGGCCATCTGAGCCCCTCGAACCATTCCCTCGTCCGCTCTCGAAGGCCCTCGCCGCCCGGCGAGGGCCTTCTTCTTTCGCACTCAGGCCACAGTGGAGGGGGGGGGCGACGGCCGGAACTCGAGCTGCCGCGCCTCGAACAGCGCGACGTCGTCTTCGTCCGCCTGCAACGTCTTGAGCCCGGCGCCGCGGGACAGGTCGTCGGCCAGAGGGATCCAGGCCGTCATTCTCCCGAGCCGGAGCCGATCGTCGGCGTTCCGGCACGTGCCCGCGTAGAGGGCGGGCACGTACACGTCGCCGACCGTGCCATCCAGGGCCTCGACCTTCGCGCGGGCCCAGACGAGGTCCCGGAGCTTGGAGGGGGGGCTGATTTCGACACGACGGATCTGCTCGAACGGAATCCACGTGTACTTGTCCTTGACGATCAGCTCCAGGACGGGCCCGATCACGTCGTCGCAGTCCCGGAAGTCGGCGAAGGGCCGTCCGTTCAGGATCCCCGGCAATGCGGGACGCTCTTCTTCCGCCCGGTCGAGGACGATCCTGGCCTCGGCGAAGTTCCCCTCGCGGATCCGGTTGAGGGCGTCGAGGTGCAGGTCCACGTACGCGGGCGGCTCGTTCAGGAAGTGGGGGTGGAGGCCCTCCGAGAACAGGCGTTCCCGGCTGCGCTCGGCCTCGATGTTCGCGAGGTACACCTGAACCGCGAGGGCCTCGTTCGGGCCCGCTTGCCCGAGAACCTCGATCTGCTTCTGGGCACGATCCCAATCGCCCGCGAACGAGAGGAGCTCGAACAGAAAAATGCGCCTCGGGCCGTCGGCCGGGTTCGCCTTGACTTCGGCCGTGAGGGCCTGTATCGCCGCCTGGAGTTGACCGGCCTGATAAAGTTCTCGTGGCGTCGGCATGGTTTCTCCTCGCTTTGGTACCAGCTCTTGACCGGGTTCGGCGTGGTCGCTATCCTAGCGACATTCTAACTGTTGGCCCCCGAATGACATAAGCGTCTCTCATCAGCCGGAGGAACTCCTCGCGATGTCGTCAGCTCCCGTTTTCAACCTGGACGCACTGCTCGCGCCGATCGCGGGAGATAGCCCGAGTGGGGAGAACCTCCAGTACTCGGGGCTTCACGACGAGATCCGCGAGGCGCGCCGCGCCGACGACGACGTTCCGCAGGGGGACTGGGTTCGCGAGCTGAAAGTCGCCGACTGGGAGAAAGTGGCCGAGCTTGCGGGTGAGAGCCTGAGCGGCAAGACGAAGGACCTCCAGATCGTCGCCTGGCTTTCAGAAGCCGCCGTGAACATGAACGGATTCCCCGGCCTCCGGGACTCGCTGAAGCTCGCGAACGGGCTCCTCGCGACCTTCTGGGAGACGTTGTATCCCGAGGTCGACGAGGGGAACGATCTCGAAGCGCGGGCCAACGCGGTCGCGTGGATGGACCGCCAGGCCGCGGATGCCGCCAGGAAGGTCCCCCTGACGAAGCGCACCGGCGCGAACTACAGCTTCTTCCAGTGGGAAGAGGCCATGCAGTACGACTTCCCGGCCGACACGTCGAAGCTCTCCAGCGAGGCGCTTCAGGCGCTCGAGGAGAAGCGCGTGCGCGCCCAGTTGGACGGAAAGATCACGGGCGAGGAAACCCGAAAGGCCAAGAGCGAGACGCGCCGCGCCTTCTACGAGGAGCTCCTTGCGGACGTCGCCGAAAGCTGGGCGGCCCTGAAAGCGCTCGACAAGGAGATGGACGCCCGCTTTTCGCGCCAGACTCCGGGACTCGGCAGCCTCACGAAGACTCTCGAGGGAATCAAGAACCTGCTCGACAGGATCGTCAAGGAAAAGAGGATCGAGGAGCCGGACCCGTCCGACGCGGTGGAAGGGGCGGACGGCGAAACAGCGGAAGGCGGCGCGGGCGGTCCCGGCGGGTCCATTCGGGCGCGGGACCAGGCGCTCGCCCAGCTCGCGCAGGTCGCCGACTACTTCCGGAGGACCGAGCCGCACAGCCCGGTTTCGTACCTCGTTCAGCGTGCCATCACGTGGGGACAGATGCCCCTCGATGCCTGGCTCGTCGATGTGATCAAGGACAACAACGTTCTCGCCGGTCTGCGCGAGACTCTCGGCCTCAAAGGCGAGTCCGGCAGCACGGGAACCTGAGGGAGGGAGTCATGCCGAAAAAGGAAAGTATCCAGCAGAAACTGAAGAGGATTCGCCCTCCCCGCGTCCAGATCACGTATGACGTGGAGATCGGCGGGGCCATTGAAATGAAGGAGCTGCCGTTCGTCGTCGGCGTCCTCGGCGACTTCTCCGGCCAGCCCGTCGAGGCGCTGCCGAGGCTGAAAGACCGGAAGCTGATCGAGATCGACCGCGACAACTTCGATCAGGTGCTCGCGGCGCAGGCGCCGCGCCTGGCCCTTCGCGTCGACAACAAGCTGTCCGACGACGGCAGCAAGATGAACGTCGAGATGAAGTTCAACAACATGACGGACTTCGAGCCCGATCAGGTGGTCCAGCAGGTGGAGCCCCTGAGAAAGCTCGTCGAGGCGCGCCAGAAGCTTCGCGACATCCTGTCCAAGACCGACGGTAACGACAAGCTGGAAGCCATGCTGACGGACCTCCTCAAGGACCCGAACGCCCAGAAGCAGCTCGGAAAGCAGCTCGGCGTCGTGACGGACGGGGCAGGCGAGGAAGGCAAGAAGGAAGAGCCCCATGAGTAAGAACCCCGAGAAGAAGGCCGAAGCCGAATCCGTCGTTCAGGAGCAGGATGGGGGTCTTCTCAACAAGATCCTCGAGAGCGGGCGCCTGGCGCTTCGCGAGGACCAGGTCGACAACGCCAAGAACATGCTGGCCGAGTTCGTCCAGCAGGCCCTTCAGGGGCAGGTCGTCCTCTCCAAGGACCTCGAACACACGATCAACGCGCGCATCGCCGCGATCGACAAGCTCCTGTCGGCGCAGCTCAACGAGGTCATGCACCACCCGGACTTCCAGAAGCTCGAGGGAAGCTGGCGCGGCCTGAAGCATCTCGTGTTCGAGAGCGAGACCTCGACGATGCTCAAGATCCGCGTGCTGAATGTGTCCAAGAAGGACCTCCTCAAGGACCTCGAGCGGGCCGCGGAATTCGACCAGTCCGCGCTCTTCAAAAAGGTCTACGAAGAAGAGTATGGAACGTTCGGCGGCGCCCCGTTCGGCGCGCTGATCGGGGACTACGAGTTCGGCAACCACCCGCAGGACATGTCGCTCCTCGAGAAGATCTCGGGCGTTGCCGCCGCGGCCAACGCTCCCTTCATCTCGGCGGCCTCGGCCGAGATGTTCGGCTGGCAGACCTTCACCGAGCTGACCGAGGTGCGCGACCTCGCGAAGATCTTCGACCGGACCGAGTATGCGAAGTGGCGCTCTTTCCGCGACTCGGAGGACTCGCGCTACGTGGGGCTCACTCTCCCCCACACGCTCATGCGTCTCCCGTATGGCGCCGAGACCGTCCCGACCGAGTCCTTCAATTTCGAGGAGGACGTGGACGGCAAGGACCACAAGAAGTACCTCTGGGGAAACGCCGCCTACTCGTTCGGGACGCGCCTGACCGAGGCCTTCGCGCTCTACAACTGGACCGTCGCGATCCGCGGCGTGGAGGGGGGCGGACTCGTGCAGGGGCTTCCGGCGCACACCTTCCAGACCGACGAAGGAGACGTGGCGCTGAAGTGTCCGACCGAGATCGCGATCACCGACCGCCGCGAGAAGGAGTTCTCGGACCTCGGCTTCATCTCGCTCGTTCATTGCAAGAACACCGACTACGCGGCGTTCTTCGGCGGGCAGTCGGCCCAGAAGGCGAAGAAGTACGACACCGATTTCGCGAACGCGAACGCGCGTCTTTCGACGCAGCTCCCCTACATCTTCGCCGTATCCCGTTTCGCCCACTATCTCAAGGCGATCATGCGGGACAAGATCGGCAGCTTCGCCTCGCGCAAGGACGTGGAATACTTCCTCAACAAGTGGATCTCGAACTACATCACGCCGGACGACACGGCCTCGCCGGCCGTCAAAGCGCAGTTCCCCCTTCGCGAGGCTCGCATCGAAGTGGCGGAGGTCGCGGGCAAGCCCGGCGTCTACAAGGCGATCGCCTTCTTGAGGCCGCACTTCCAGCTCGACGAGCTGTCGGTCTCCCTGCGGCTGGTGGCCGAATTGCCGAAGTCGATCGGGGGCTAGGGGACGGGGCCGCCGAAGGCCGGCGAAACGTCGCCGGCCCCGGCGCCTGTCACGGCGACGCACCATGCCGAGGATCGACGACGAGATCCGCATCAACCTGTCGGTCCTCGACCGCCTCGTCGACTTCGAGCCCGAGGCGAAAGCCGAGGTGCCCCCTTCGCGCTCGAAGGCCCTCCGCCAGGTCAAACAGGCCCTCAAGAGGGACCTCGAGTGGCTCCTCAACACGCGGAGCGTCTTCGAGGTGCCCGATGAGCTCCCGCTCCTCGGCAATTCGCTCCTCGCGTACGGCCTTCCGGACTTTTCCAACTCCACCGTGAGGAGCGCCGAGGACCAGCACGACCTCACCCTCGCTCTCGAGGCCACGCTCAAGCGGTTCGAGCCCCGCCTCGAGGACATCGTCGTCAGCGTCGCGAGCGCCTCCGTCCTCGAGCGCGCGTTCCGCTTCAAGATCGAGGCGCGGCTGCGCATCGATCCGGTCCCCGAGCCGATCTCATTCGACACGACGCTTCAGATCGGGAGCGGCAACTTCGCGGTCAAGGGCGACTGATGCGCAGCGAGCTCCTGGAGTACTACGAGCGCGAGCTGAGCTTCCTTCGCCAGATGGGGGCCGAATTCGCCGACAAGTACCCGAAGGTCGCGTCCCGCCTGCAGCTCGAACCGGACAAGTGCGAGGACCCGCACGTCGAGCGGCTTCTCGAGGCCTTCGCGTTCCTCGCGGCGCGCGTGCGCCTCAAGATCGACGACGAGTTCCCCGAGATCACGGAATCGCTCCTTGGAATCCTGTACCCCACGTTTCTCGCGCCCGTGCCCTCGATGTCGGTCGTCCAGTTCGTCCTCAATTCCGAACAGGTGAGCGTGCAAACGGGACAGACGATTCCGAAGGGCTCGACTCTCGCGTCCGCCCCGGTCGACGGAATCCCGTGCCGCTTCCGGACCGCCTATCCGGTCACGATCTGGCCCGTCGAGGTGAGAGCCGCCCGCTTCGAACAGGCGCCTGCGGTCACGATCGAGGGCCGCGACGCCCGGACGATGCTCCACCTGGACCTGCGCACCCTGGGAGGCGCCGCGCTGTCCGAGCTCAAGGAGAAGTCGTCCGACGGCACCGAGCGCCCGCTCTCCCGCCTTCGCTTCTACCTGCAGGGCGAAGGCAAGATCGTTCACGCGCTCTACGAGCTGCTCTTCAACGACGCACTCGCCGTCGAGCTTCGGCCGGGGGCCTCGGCGCCCGACTCGGCGGCGGTCACGCTGGGGCCGGAGGCTCTCCGGCCGGTCGGCTTCGGCGACGACGAGACGCTCCTGCCGACGCCGGACCGGCTCTTCCGGGGATACCGCGTCCTTCAGGAGTACTTCTCCTTCCCGGAGAAATTTCTCTTCGTGGATCTCGACGGCCTCGACCGGCTCAAAGGGCTGGGCTTCACGGACACGCTCGACGTCCGGATCCTCCTGGGTCGTCCATTCGCCGCGGAACGGAGCGTTTCGGCACAGACCTTCCGGCTTCATGCGACCCCGATCGTCAACCTGTTTTCGCAGATGGCAGAGCCCATCCGCGTGACCCACTTGAGCCACGAGTACCGTGTCATCCCGAACCTGAGGCGGCCGGGAGCGCACGAGGTCTGGTCGGTCGACACCGTGACGTCGACGGGCGCCGACCTCGAGACCGTTCGGACGTATCAGCCGTTCTTCGCGTTCCGCCACGACGCGGAGCGCGCAGGCCAGCAGGCCCTCTGGCACGCGAGCCGGCGCCCGTCGGAGCGCAAGGACGACGAAGGGACCGAGGTCTTCCTCACGCTCGTCGACATGAACTTCGATCCGGCCGTGCCCGACACAGAGACCCTCACGGTGCACGTGACCAGCTCGAACCGCGACCTTCCCGGCCGCCTCCCGTTCGGCAACTCCGAGGGGGACTTCCAGCTCGAGGGGCCCGGGGTTTTCACCGCGATCCGAAGCCTCGTGAAGCCGACCGCGAGCCTCCGGCCCCCGCTCCGGCGCGGGGCGCACTGGAGGCTCATCTCGCACCTCGCCCTGAACGTCCTGTCGCTCGTCGAACGCGAGGGAGAGAAGGGCCCGGAGGCCCTCAGAGAAATCCTGCGCCTCTACGACATCTCCGATTCGTCCGTCACCCGGCAGCAGATCGACGGGATCTCGAAGCTCTCCGCGCGCCGGGTCGTGCGGCCGCTCCGCGACACGCACCCGGGATTCGTGAGGGGACTCGAGGTATCGATCGACTTCGACGAGCAGAACTTCGTCGGCTCGGGCGTCTACCTCTTTGCGTCCGTGCTCGAGCGCTTTCTCTCCCTCTACGCCTCCGTGAACTCCTTCAGCCAGCTCGTGGCGTCGACGAAGCAGCGCGAGGGGGTCATGCGCCGCTGGCCGCCGCGCACCGGCGACCAGATCGTCCTTTGAGCGAGCGGCTGCGGACGCGCCCGGAGCACTTCGGGTTCTTTCAGGCCGTCCGGCTGCTGTCGCGGCTCGGGCCGTCGCGCGTCCCGGTCGGCCGCGACGGGCCCCCCGCGCGCGAGACGGCGCGCTTCAGGACCCGCGCAACCCTGGAGTTTCCGGCGAGCGAGATCCACGACCTCACCATCGATCCCGACGACCCCGATCGTCCCCCAAAGCTCACCGTGGCGATCGGCGGGACGACCGGGCCGCTCGGCGTTCTTCCCATCCCGGACACCGAGCTCCTCATCGAGCGGGTCCGTTACAAGGACTATGCCCTCTGGGAGTTCCTCGACCTCTTCAACCACCGCTTTCTTTCGCTCTTTCACCGCGCCTGGCAGAAGTACCGCTTCCCCCTCGTGTACGAGAGCGGCGGCGACGATTTCTTCATCGAGGGCCTCTTCGCGCTGATCGGCCTCGGCACGGGCGGGCTCCGCGAACGGCAGAGTGTCTCAGACGACACGTTCCTCCTGTACGCCGGTCTCGTCGCTCAGCGCCCGCACTCGGCGAGCGCGATCGAGGGAATCCTCCGCGACTACTTCGGAGTCCCGACGGCAACACGGCAGTTCGTCGGGCAATGGCTCGACCTCGAGCCGGAGGATCGGTCGCGTCTCGGGTCGCGCAACAGCCGCCTCGGCGTCGACCTCGTCTGCGGCGACCATGTCTGGAACAACCAATCCCGCTTCCGGATCGTGCTCGGCCCGCTGGGCTTCACGCCCTTTCAGGTCTTTCTGCCGCGCGGCGACGGCTGGAGGCCGCTGAACGACCTCGTCCGCTTCCTCGTCGGCGTCGAGTACGACTTCGACGTGCAGCTCGTCCTGAAGAAAGAGGAGATCCCCGAATGCCACCTGAGGTCCGGCGCAGCCGCCCCGCCGATGCTCGGCTGGACGACGTGGCTCAAGAGCGCCCCCTCGCCGAACGACGCCTCGAACCTGATTCTCGAGTCCATGAATTAGGATAAGGGCCCGTCAAAGAGGGCGAAAAGAGGAAGGAAGCGTCCATGAGCGCGAATCTGAAATCTCTCATCGGCCGAATGAACGACACCTGCCGGAACGCCCTCGAGGGGGCCGCCGGACTCTGCCTGTCGCGGACGAACTACGACGTCGACATCGAGCACCTTCTGGTCAAGCTGGGCGAGACACCAGACACGGACCTCCACCGGATCCTGCGCCGGTTCGAGATCGACGAGTCCCGGCTCGCGAAAGACCTCGTGCGATCGCTCGACCGCCTCAAGACGGGGAACAGCCGCACGCCGGCTCTCTCCCCCCGCCTCCCGAAGCTCGTCGAAGAAGCCTGGCTCCTCGGCTCGATCGATTTCGGCGCCTCCCGGGTCCGCTCCTCGCACATCCTCCTCGCCCTCCTCGAGAAGGAGGAATTCTCCCGTCTCGCGCGCGAGATCTCCAAGGAGTTCGCGGCAATCTCAGTCGAGGCGCTCCGAAAGGAGTTCGAGAAGATCGTCTCGGGCTCCGTCGAAGACCGCGACGCCTCTTCGCTCGCCGAGACGCCGGCCGGCGACACGGCGGGCGGTGCGACGGGCGTCCCTGGCCGGACGAAGGCGCTGGATCAGTACACCGTCGATCTGACGGCCCGCGCGAAGGGCGGCCACATCGACCCGATCCTCGGGCGAGACTTCGAGATCCGCCAGGTCATCGACATCCTCACGCGCCGCCGCCAGAACAACCCCATCCTCACCGGAGAGGCCGGCGTCGGGAAGACGGCCGTCGTCGAAGGGTTCGCGCTTCGCATCGCCCAGGGAGACGTTCCCGGCCCGCTGAAGAACGTCGCGGTGAGGACCCTCGACCTGGGCCTCCTCCAGGCCGGGGCCGGAATCAAGGGCGAGTTCGAGAACCGCCTCAAGTCCGTGATCGAAGAGGTCAAATCGTCGGCGCAGCCCATCATCGTTTTCATCGACGAGGCGCACACCATGATCGGCGCCGGCGGCCAGGCAGGGCAGAACGACGCCGCGAACCTCCTGAAGCCCGCCCTCGCCCGCGGGGAGCTGCGGACGATCGCGGCGACCACCTGGGCCGAGTACAAGAAGTACTTCGAGAAGGACGCCGCTCTCGCGCGGCGTTTCCAGGTCGTCAAGGTCGAGGAGCCGACCGAAGCGGTGGGCATCATCATGATGCGAGGCCTCACGGAGCCTCTCGAGAACCACCACAAGGTCCGGATCCTCGAGGAGGCCGTGGAAGACTCCGTCCGGCTATCGCACCGCTACATCTCGGGTCGCCAGCTGCCTGACAAGTCCGTCTCCGTCCTCGACACGGCCTGCGCGCGCGTGGCGATCGGCCAGGCGGCGACGCCCCCCGCGGTCGAGGACGCGCAGCGGGCGATCGATCACTGCGCCGCCGAGATGGAGGCCCTCGCGCGCGAGGAGGCGACCGGCGTCGACCACAAGAAGCGCCTCGGCGAGCTCGCGGCAAGGAAGGCGGCCGAAGAGGAGAAGCTCGTTGGCCTGAAGGCGCAGTGGGACAAGGAGCGCGAGCTGATCGGGAAGATCCGCGAGGTGAGGTCTAAGCTGGAGGAGCTGGCTGCCCCGAAGAAGAAGGGCGTTGACGCGAAGTCCACGGGCCCTGGCGCAAAGCCCGCGGCAGCGGCCGCGGCTCCTGCAGCTCCCGCGGAGACCGCGCCCCCGCCGCCGGACCCTGCGGCCCTCCGGGCCGCGCTGGAGGCCCTGAACAAGGAGCTGGAGACGCTTCAGGGGGAGACACCCCTCATG
>JAMQPJ010000084.1 GCA_023717585.1 Thermoanaerobaculia bacterium | reverse complement strand
TGAAGAGCCCGCCGCCGTGATCGAGGAAGACCGTGCCGCCCGAGAAGTAGAGGTCGCCGGCGAGGGCGACCCGACCGTCCGCCGCGGCGGCGACCGGCGTGCCCTTCGGCGCCGACATGTCGAGCCCCGCGTGGAAGCCCTGTGTCTTTCCGTTGTAGACGCGGCGGGCGCCGAAGTTCGCGCCCTCGAACGCGACCGGCCGCGCGAAGGACGACCAGCGGCGCGCAGCCTCCGCGCTGCCGTACGCGGCGTTCACCCGCGCGCCCTCCGCTTTCACGCGCTCCTGCTCCGCGGGAGGAACTTCGACGTACTTCGGGTCGACGGAAAGCTTCTGGATCCGGAACCTGCCGCGGAGAACCCTGAGCGGGAGAACGAGACGCGCCGCGCCGTCCGGAGACTCGACGACCACCTCACGCGCCCCGACCTTCGCGTCGAGGTCGAGGCCGAGGAGGCCGCCGAAGGACCTGCCGGACGGATCCCTTTCGAGGAGAATGCGCCGGTCGCCGTCCACGAGGACGAGGCACGCGAGCGGGACGTCGCTCGCGATGCGAATCCCGGCGACGCCGCCCTGCGGAAGCTTCTCGGGGACCGCCGTAGCCGTGAGAACGGCCGCCAGAAGAACGCCCGGAAGGCTCACGGGACGAACCCGGCCGTCTCTCGTGCCGGTCTCGAAAGGCGTGTCGCCGCGCCCGACGGATCGCCGTCCCGCCAGAACGGAAGCTGGTCGAGGCGATGGGGGGAGCCTGCGTGTCCGGAGACGCCGAACGGAATGACGAGAGTCGCCTCGTCCGGTGCGCCCCAATCCACGATGAAACGCATGGACTGCCCGAACCCCGCGGACGCGACGCGCACGACGCCCGTCGCCCCCTCCTGCGGGAACGAAGGCGGATCGAAAAGCCAGGACAGGCCCGGCACGCGTCCGAGCGGGTGGCGGACGGCGAGCCGGTTGGCCTCGCCCCACCGCCATCGAGACGCGTCCTTGCCGTTCTTCGCCCCGAGATCGGCGAGCGCGTTGTCCCACGCGCCCTTCACGAAGTCGGCCTTCGGGCCGAGACCGGCGCCGCGGAACGCCGCGTCGTCCGCACGCGCAAGATCCAGGACGCGGTACTCCGCGAGGCCGAAATCGGGAGCGACGCGCCACGCCCTGAGGGCCCGCTCTCCCACCTTCCGGCGAAAGGCGCGCGCGACGAGAAAGCGCGAGGACGCCGCCTCGGCGCGTCCGTCCCAGCCGCGAAAACGCGCGCCCCAGTCCGGCGGAAGAAACGGAGCGAACGCTTCCATCGTGGCGGCGAGGACGGGCGACGCCGTATCGAGCTGCACGGACTCGACGGCGGCGCGATCGAGTTTCCGCCCAGCGCGCCCCGCCGCTTCGAGCAGCGTCGCGATCCGCCTCGCCCGCGCGGGCGAGGGCCAGTCCGTCCCGAGGACGTGGGGCCAGGTCGTGCCCGCGACGCGCTGGTTCGCGGTCGAGACGAAGCCCTCTCTCGGGTTGACGAGACGCGGCATTTCGTCCTGGGGAACGAAACCACGCCAGTCGTTCCGGGCGTCCGAGCCGTCATAGGGAATGCTGCCGTCCGTCCCGGGGCGGCGGACCGGCACGAGGCCTGTCGCCCGCCAGCCGATGTTCCCCGCCGCGTCCGCCCAGACGACGTTCTGTCCGGGCGTGAAGAATCCGTCGAGGGCCCTCTCCACGCCCTCGGCGTCCCGGGCCTGCATCACGTTCGAAGCCGGAAGCCTCAGGTTCGCGGGGTCGAGCGCGACCCACTTCAGGGCGAGGTTCCCCGTCACGAGAGGACCGTGCGACGTCTCGCGGACGACGAGCCGCTCCGCGGCGGCGCCACGGACCGGAATCGTCTCCTCGCGCCGCGCGACCTTCTCCCACTCCGCGCCGCGCTTCGCCATTCCGTCGACGATCGTCTCGCGGTAGAGGTCCTGCACGTCGGAGTAGAGGTTCGTGAACGCCCACGCGATGCGCTCGTTCCGCCCGAGCGTCACGCCGGGCAGGCCGGGCAGCGTGACCCCCTCGACGAGATGCCCGCCGATGACGAACCGCATCGGCAGCCAGATTCCCGGCGCGCCGAGTCCGAGGTGTGGGTCGTTCGCGAGGATCGGCTTGCCGCTCTTCGTGAGGGCGCCGGAGACGGCCCAGCCGTTCGATCCGGGGACCTCGTCCGGATCGTCCGCCGCACTGAAGCCGGGGGCCGAAAGAGCCGAAAGCGGCGTCGCGTCGCCCTGGTTCGGCAGAGGCGGCAGCTCGGGCTTTCCGGCATCCGGAACGAGGACGAGGTCGTCGGTCGTGAATCCGGACGTGAGGAATCGCCGCACGGAGGGCGGCCGCGAGAGGAGGCGCTCGGCGGCGATCTCCTTGCGCCACGTGGTGGACAGCTCCTCGCACATCATGAGGAGAACACGCAACGCGTCGGCTGGCGTGTACCTTCGCGGCGTCAATCGCAGGAGCGTGAACTCGAGCCCCCAGCGCCCCGCGTGCGTGTCGATGAACGCGTTGATTCCGTCGGTCAGCGCGGCCACTTCCGCGCGCTCGGCCGCCGGAAGAAGCGGGACGGCCGCCTCGGCGACGCGCGCAAAACCGTAAATTCTGTGCAACCGGTCCGAGGGGAGCGCGACGCGGCCGAAGATCTCTGCAAGCTCGCCGCCCGCGAGCCGGCGCTGCAGCTCCATCTGGAAGAGCCTTTCGCGCGCCGTCAGGTACCCCTGGGCGCGGTACGCGTCTCCGGCATGGTCCGCCGTCACCGTGACGGTCCCGCTGGCGTCGACCGCGACCGTCACCTTCGCGCGGAGTCCGGGGATCCTCGGGAACGAGAGATCCGGGAGATTCCTGGAGACGAGAACGCCCAGCGTTGCGCCTGCGAGCAGCACCGTGGCCGCGGCCGCCGCCGCGATTCCCGCGAGCACGCCCTTCATGCGGAGACGGCGTCCGTCAACGGCTCCCGGCAATCGATCGCCCGCGCCTCAGCCCTTTTTCTTCGCCGGGGCCGGCTTCGCGAGAGGCTCGACCCACATTTCCTCCACGTGGCGCTGCTTGTTCTCGGACATGCCCGTGCGATACCGCAGGCGTATCCCGCACTGCGGGACCGCCCAGGACGACATCCCCGGTTCGGAGGCGACAGGAGTGCCCTTGCCGTAACGCTCGAGAATGCCCTCGTAAAGCCCCGAGGGCGGGTCGAGGAGGTAGTGCAGCGCCACCACCTTCGCGTCGAGCGCGTCGGAGGCGTAGGTCACGTCGACCGTCCACGGTCGTTTCTCGGGAGTGTGAAGGACCTTCAGGTCGCGGAGAACCGTCTTTTTCGACGGCTCGAGCCGCGCCATGCGTTCGAACGAAAACGTGCGGGTCTGTCCGATCTCGAGGCCGGCCATCCCCGGGCAGGGGGGAGGCGTGGGCTGCGCCGCGGGGGCGCCGGTGGACGGGGCGGCCGCACCGGTCTGGGGACCCGTCTCTCTCGTCTGAACCTGAAGCTGCGCGATCGCCGGTAGGGCGGCCAGGCTCGCGAGCGAGAGGCTCGTGCAGAAGACAAAGGAAGCTTTCATCGAAACTCCTGAACGGGATGCCCGGCCGCGCCGGCACGGGTCTCTCCATGACGCGAGGAGCGTGCCAGACCGGGACTTCGAAGTGTACCAGCCGCCTTTCTCACGGAGCCGTCGCGAACTCGAGGAGGATCCGCCTCATCCGCTCGATCCCCTCGACGAAAAACGGCAGCGAGATGCGCTCGTTCACATGATGAATCGTCGAGGCATCGTAGATGCTGACGGCGAATGGCGACACGCCGTAGGTTCGGAGGCGTGCGCGAATGCCGGCCGACGACGTGAACTGCCCGCTCAGGATGTAGGGCCCGACGGGCGCGCTCTCCGGGTCCAGACCGAACACGGTGGCGACCGCGCGATAGGCGTTTCCCTCGGTGGGGCTCGACACGCAGTCATGGGTCTCGAAGATGCGTCGAAAGCCGAAACCCCTGGCCCGAGCCCAGCCCTCGAGCTCGATGCGGGCAGAGGCCACCGGACTTCCCGGAAGCAGCGTTCTCACGACGCGCAGGGAAAAGCCTTCGGCGCTCTTTTCGACCTTCCCCAGGTAGATGTTGTCCTTGAGGAGCGACCGGTAAACCTCGGGGAGGTATTGCC